>DASXPS010000122.1 GCA_036493475.1 Sporichthyaceae bacterium
TGGTGACCGCAACGGGGGTGGAGTTTCACCCGGCGACGGCGATCCGGTGGACCGCCGGGCACGTCATGGTCTGCGTGGAGGACCACACCGGGCCGAAGGTGCTCGCCGACTACGTCTGGCTGCGCGCCCCCGACGTGGTGCGCCTGCTGCGCTCCGGCTGATTCGCGGCGGAGGAGCAGATGCGACGAAGGCCCGGTTCGACACGCGACGGACCAACCCGGCGCAGGGCTGCGGGGGCCCGCCGGCCGCCCGGCGGTGCGGGAGGCCTTCGCACTGCCGGCACGGAAAGCTGACAGTGCGCCCGGGGGCGTCGAGGTCTCTCGGTGGGGGCCCAGTCGAGTCGGTGGGCGGGGTTGAAGACCGGGCCGGGATGACCGAACTTGATCTTCGGCGTGTCCTTAGCGTGTCCTTAGCAACGGCCAAAAGGGGGTTTTCAGGGGCTCCAGAGGCCAATTCCGCCTCACAGGAACGATCTTGAAGGCACTTGAAAAGGGGCTCTGATCTGGGGTTTTGCGTGGAGCGGGCGACCGGGATCGAACCGGCATGGCCAGCTTGGAAGGCTGGGGCTCTGCCATTGAGCTACGCCCGCATTGCAACCGCGAGTTTACCGGTCACCCGACGGTTGCGGTCTCCACACCGACAGGCGTGCCGTCTGCCCGGGCCGGCGCGATCGTGCGCACCAGGTCATCGAGCGCCGCCAGGGTGGCGCTTGTCGGCCCGAGATCGGTGTCGGTGCCCTCGACGGTGACCACAGCCTGGTGGCCGGGGATGGCGAAGGCGTAGCGGACCGTCGTCCACTCCTCGCCCGGTTGGAGCGGGTCACCGGGTCGGCGATTGACGCTGCCGTGGGTGATGGTCCGCCGGCCGGTGCCGAGGGACGCGGTGGTGAACGTCTCGGTCTCCACCTGCCCGCTTCCCTGGACCTCGCTGGCCTTCGCCGCCGACAATCCCTCGAGGTCGTCAACCCACACCTGCACCGGCATCGGACGCCGCGCTGGGTCGGGCAGATACAAATAGGTGGCGATGTCGAACGGCTGAGTCGGGTCGAAGCCGCCGAATCTCTCCGCGTAGGACCTCAGTACCTGCGCGCTAGCCATCGGCGCCATCGCCTCGGCCCATTGCTGCGGGCCGGTCCAGCGCTCGTCCCAGGCCGTGGGAATGCTCAGCCACG
This sequence comes from Sporichthyaceae bacterium, assembly GCA_036493475.1. Taxonomy (NCBI): domain Bacteria; kingdom Bacillati; phylum Actinomycetota; class Actinomycetes; order Sporichthyales; family Sporichthyaceae; species Sporichthyaceae bacterium. The sequence goes on from DASXPS010000122.1 coordinate 1,172, forward strand.
GACGCTCATCGCCGCGCACCTTCGCGTGCACGATTTGATCCAACGGCGTGCCGAACACGCTGTGGCCGCGTTCCTCCGCCCACGCCTCGATCTCCCGGACGACCTCGGCAGCGTATTTGGCGATGCCGGGAATCAGGTTGACGGCCGGCGTCCTGATAGCCGCCGACCGAATGGATGTGCCGTCTTTGGTCAGGATGATCAGGCCGTAGTAGCTCTGCTCGGCCGTCACGACCTGCGACCGCGGCAGGCGTTGGGTGCTGAAGTTGTTCTGCGCCACCACCTCGGTCTCGCTCAGCCACAGGCAGGGTCGGAAGGCGGTGAAGTACCACAGCACCACGATCAGGATGATGACGATCATCGACAGCCCCGCCGACTCGGGGTAGCGCACGGCGAGGACGACCATCCAGATGATCATTCCGCCGAGAAGTACCCCCATGGCGATCTGTGATGGGAGATCGACGCCCCAACGCCGCAGCGCACGGCTGCCGTCCGGGAGGAGCGGAGCCGCCTGGTCATCCGTCATCCGGCCATGATCGACGCCGGCCGGACGGACCGGCAACTCCTCAGCGCAGCCCAAGTTTGTCCGAGCACGCGGGCCAGGCATCCCAGCCCTGGGCGTGCAGCACCCGCTGCGCGACGTGGATCTGTTCGCGTTTGCTCGCCCGACTGGCCTTGTGCGCGAAGTGTTCTCCGCCGAAGGAGTCCCAGGTGCCGTCGTCGAACTGCAGCCCGCCGTAGTAGCCATTGCCGGTGTCCGCCCGCCAGTCGCCGCCGCTCTCGCATTTGGCGACCCGGTCCCAGACCCGGGTCGGGGCCGCGGCAGCGGGGCCGGCGGTGGCCAGGCCCACGACGGGCGCGAAGGCGAGAGTGAGCATCGGCAGTGCGGTGCGGGCGTGGCGGATCGAGGAACGCAACTTCAAACGATTGGCCTCTCCGGGCACCGGCGGGGTCAGCCGGCGGTTCGGGCGAGAGGTTGGTGCTGCCCGGACACGCGCGTCGGCGCGGCTTCACCCCGCAGGCCGCTGTGCGCGGCCGGCCCTGCCGGTGCTCCGGCGGATGAGGTGGTTCCCCCGTCGCCGTCCCGTCGTGGATCGGGTCCGGATCCGCCGGACGGCGTTCGGTGTGCGGATCCCGGGCCGCGCGGACCAGCGCGACGCCATCCACCGTAAGGGCGTCGCGCACGGTCAACCACCGGTCGGCGGGCGACCGCGGGGAGCCCGGTGTGACGAGGCCAACGTCGGTAAGCGGAACTCGCTGGTCAACCGGTCGCGCGGCCCGCAACCCGACGTGATCAGGATCTCTCAGTACGTCAGGCTCGGGTACCAGTCCGTACCGCGGCCACCGGGGGTGGTGTCCAGCAATGACCACAGCGGATCCATCTCGATGGCACCGCGGGCGTCCTCGCCCGGATCATTCATGTCCAGGCCGATCTCCTCGCCCCAGAAGTGCCGCACTTCACCGTCCCGCTTGATGAAGACGTTGTAGCCGGCGTCATCGGCGTCCTCGGCATTGACATAGGTGCGCGTGTACTCCCCCGAGGGGTCGCTGTAGACCGGGATGTCCGTCCACCCGCGTGTCCGCTTGGCGGCGATGAGCTTCTCGATCGGCGAGCGCGCCGTGAAGGCCAGGGCGACCCGCTGCTGGATATCCGCGACCTTGGTGGCGAAACCGCCCATCCACGAGGTGCACATCGGGCAGGGCGTCTGGCGCTGCGGACCGAACATGTAGCTGTAGACGACCAGGGTGTCGTGCCGGCCGAACAGTTCGCCCAGCGTGGTGTGACGGCCGTCCTCGGCGATGAAGTCGTAGTCGGCCGGTACCGGGCCACCGGGTGGCAGCTCGCGGCGCAGCTGCGCGACCCGCTCCTTGGCGCGGCGCAGTTCGATCTCCTCGACCAGCAGGGCCTGGCGGGCGGTGCGGTACTCGGCCGTCTCGTTGGGATGGCGGATCTTGTTGGTGGCGGCGAGGTCAGCCGCCGGGGTGAGGGTGCTCATGTCGTTACCTCCCGATTCGGTGCCTATACCCACGAACGAGTGGACTCCCAATTCCGGCATTCGGCTGCGCATCATTCGTCACACCAGTAACACTGGTAACACGACGCCGCGACCATTCGGGGGATCTGACGCGGCGTCGCAACCGGGGGGTTGCGCTCGTGAGACGCATGGTGGGGTCGATGGCGGCTGCCGTCGCACTGTTGTTGAGCTTCATGTTCATCGCGACGGTGACGTCGCAGGCGGGGGCGCAGGCGGCCTGCGCGAAAGCACCGAAACCGAAGGCGACGATCAACGCGCAGGCACGAAAGGTCGCCAAGGCCGCTCATCTGACGAGCACTCAGCTGGGCAACGTGCGCACCATCGTGGCCATCGCGCTCAACCAGAAACTGCCCAAGCGGGCCGCGGTCATCGCCGTGGCCACGTCGATGCAGGAGTCGCGGCTGCGCGACCTGCCCTACGGGGATCGCGATTCCCTCGGGCTGTTCCAGCAGCGTCCCTCCTCCGGGTGGGGAAGCGGGGACCAGGTGGTGGACCCGCAGTACGCGACGAAGAAGTTCCTGGCCGCGCTGCGGCAGGTGCCGAAATGGCGCACCCTGCCGCTGACCAAGGCTGCCCAGGCCGTGCAACGCAGTGCCTTCCCGGACGCCTACGCGCGCTGGGAGCCCCTGGCCAAGAAGTTGGTCACTGCGGTGCTGCACCAACCGACCGCCGCGAAGACGGGCTCGTGTTCGCGGTAGATCCGTTCGGCCCGCACCGTGAGAGTGTTGCGAATGATGACGCGCGGATTCGGTCGACTGTTGGCCCTCGTTGGCTCTGTGGGCGTGGTGGTGTCCACGTTCCTGCCGTGGGTGACGATTCAGGGGCTCCCGCTGCACCTGGACCTGCTCGGCACCAACGTCTCGGCGATCCGCACCACCGTGTCGGGCACCGACACCAAGGCCTGGCCACCCCTGGTGGGGGTCGCCGGGGTGGCGGCGCTGCTGGCGCTGTTCGGCATCCTGCGCAAGCTGTTGGTGCTCATCGGCCTGCTCACGCTGATCGCCGGGGCGGGTCTCGTGTACTACGTCACGCACGTGATCGACATCGAGACCTCACACAACACCCTGCAGCGCACCGCCGCTCACCTGGCGGTGGCGAGCTCCACCGAGCCGGGGCCGTTCGTCCTGTTGGCGGCCGGCATCTGCATGTTCCTCGGCGGGCTGGCGGCCGCGGCCCGCTGACGCATCGTCAGGTGGTCGCGGTCACGATCCGGTAGCTGCTCGTCGTCCGGTAGGCGTCCGGATCCTCGTTGCCCTCCGCCAACGCCGCGAGCATGCGTTCCCGCAGCGTCGGCCACTGCTCGCCGACCGTCGCGCGCACCGTGCGCCAGAACGGGTGCTCGGTCTCGAAGGCGACCATCAAGCCCTCGGCGGAGGCGTAGGAGAAGCGCAGGCTCCGCTCCACCGCGGTCACCGGTAGCCCCAGCAGACCGCCTGCCACCTCCGGTTCGTGCCATGCGGGGGGCGGTGCGGCCGGCGTCCCGGTGGTCGCGGCCAACGCCTCCCCGGCCATCCGGCCAATGGTTGCGATCGGGCCCGCGGGCAGCCACGCGCTATAGGCGATGCGCCCGCCGGGACGGGTGACCCGGCGCAGCTCGGCCGCCGCCCGCTCCGCCGGCCGGGCGAAGACCACCCCGAACACCGAGACCACCACGTCGAAGGCCCCATCCTCCCAGGGCAGCTCGACGGCGTCGCCGACGCGCAGGTCCAGGTCGCCCGACTGCTCGGCCGCCCGGGCCCGGGCCACGTCCAGCAGACGCACCGCGGGATCCACCCCCGCGGCGATCGCACCCATCCGGGCCGCAGCCAACGCCGCGTTGCCGGTGCCGCAGCCGACGTCGAGCACCCGCTCGCCGCGCTGCACCCGCGCCACCGCCAGCGTCTCGTCGGCCACCGGCGCCAACTCGGCCGCGGTCGTCTCGTAATGCCCGTCGCCCCAGTCCATCACCGGGCCACTAAATCAGCCGTCCGCTCACGGCGTGTGGGGCCATCAGCGGCTCGGGATAGCCCGACACGCCAGTAGCGGACGGGGGGTCAGACGCGCTCGACGACCCGGACCCCGGCGGGCAGCCGGGGCAGCGGCGGTTGGATCACCACCGACGACGGCCGCGCCGCTACCGGCCGGGTCAGTCCGGCCAACAGCACCGCGCCGATGCCCACGATCACCACCGCGACCACGGCGCTGAAGATCTCCCCGCCGGCCCGCAGGCCGATCTGATGCATGGCCACGCCGGCGCCGATCACCGGCACGGACAACCCCACGTACATGACCGCGAAGAACGTGGAGTTGGTCGCCCCCCGGTGCTCGGCGGGGCAGTGCTCGTTGATGGAGGACATGCCGTGCCCGATCGCCAGACCGGTCGCGACTCCCACCACCGGGCCGCTGATCACCAGCAGCTCGGTCTGGGTGAAGGCCAGCGCGGCCAGAATCAACACGCAGGAAAAGATCAGCCCGGCGCAGCACAGCGGCAACCGGGAACGCCCGGGCAGTCGCGGGCTGAGCAGTTGCCCGACCGCGATCACGCCGAAGCACGGCGCGATCATCAGCCCGGCCAGGAACGGGTTGTGAATACCGGCCAGGTGCCCCAGGTACAACCCGGCGACCGTATTGAGCAGGCCGCCGACCGCGAACCCGAGACCCCCACCCATCGCGGCCGGCCAGAAGTCCGCGCGCACCTCGGGCGGCACCATCAACCCGATGGGACGCAGCGACACCTCCCGGTTGCGTGGCCGGGACGGCACCGCGAACAGCGGCACCGCCACCACCAGGGCCAGCACGATCAGGTGCACGGCGTAAACCAGGTGCAGCGGCTCCGGGCAGTACTCGGCGAACACGCCGCCCACCACCGGCCCCGCGGTCAGCCCGCCCATGTTGGCGGCCAGCGCCGTCATCGAGGCGCGCACCCGCAGGTGCGGCGGGGCCAGGTCGACCATCGTCGCCGTCGCGGTGCCCGCAATCAGGCCGGTGGCCAGCCCGGACACCAGCCGGGCCGCGATCAGCGTCGGCAGGTTGCGGGAGAACAGGTAGCCGACGTCGGAGACCGCACACGCGGCCACCGCGGCCAGCAGCATCGGCCGCCGGCCCAGCGCGTCCGACCAGCCACCGAGCCCCATCAGGCCGAACACCACGCCGGCCACGTAGATGGAGAAGATGACGGTGATCGTCAGCGGCCCGAACCCGTAGTCCGCAGCCCACAGCGCGTAGAGCGCGCTCGGCACGGTGGCCGAAGTCATGATCACGAACAGGATCAGGCCGACCAACAGGCACCGCGTGCCCAGGCCAAGCCGCGCAATCATGAGTTCCTTTCCTCGCCGGACGTTGGAGTGCACAACCACCGGAGGCCGTCCAGGCTTCCCTCGAGCGGCCACTAGACTCGTCCCCGCAGCTCCGGGGCGTAGCGCAGTGGCTAGCGCGCCTGCTTTGGGGGCAGGAGATCGGGAGTTCGAGTCTCCCCGCCCCGACAGCTGCACTCGTACCAAGATCCACCCAAATCCCGGTCCCGACCGGGCCGATGTCACGCAGGGAGACTTTTCGCTGTGAAGAGCGCCGTCGAGACCCTCAACCCCACGCGGGTCCGGCTCACCGTCGAGGTCCCCTTCGAGGAACTCAAGCCCAGCGTGGACGCGGCGTACAAGAAGATCGCCGGGCAGGTCAACGTGCCCGGCTTCCGCAAGGGCAAGGTGCCGCCACGGATCATCGACCAGCGTTTCGGTCGCGGCGCGGTGCTCGACGAGGCGGTCAACGCCGCGGTGCCGCAGTTCTACGGCAAGGCGGTGGAGGAGGCCGAGCTCATGGTGCTCGGCCAGCCGGAGGTGGACGTCAAGGAGTTCGCCGACGGCGCCCAGCTGACCTTCACCGTCGAGGTGGACGTCCGTCCGGAGTTCGAGCTGCCGGACTACGAAAGCCTCGAGGTGACCGTCGACCTCGCCGAGGTGACCGAGGAAGAGGTGGACGAGCAGCTGGAGCTGCTGCGCGAGCGGTTCGGCACCCTGGTCGGCGTGGACCGCCCGGCGCAGGTCGACGACCACGTGTCCATCGACCTGTCCGGCAGGACCAAGGAGGGCCAGGAGATCGAGGACGCCCAGGCCACCGGCCTGACCTACGTGATCGGCTCCGGCTCCCTGGTCACCGGCCTGGACGGGGCGCTCGACGGCATGGCCGTGGACGAGTCGAAGACCTTCGCCTCCACCCTGGTCGCCGGCCCGCGCAAGGGTGAGGACGTCGATATCGAGGTCAAGCTGGTCTCGGTGAAAGTCCGCGAGCTCCCCGAGTTGGACGACGAGTTCGCTCAGACCGCCTCTTCCTTCGACACTCTGGAGGAGATGCGCGCGGACATGACCACCCGCATGGGGCAGCAGAAGAAGCTGATGCAGGGCGGCGCGGCCCGGGACAAGGTCCTCGAGGTGCTGCTGGAGAAAGTCGAGATCCCGCTGCCGGCTGCCTTCCTGCACCAGGAGGTGCACTACCGGCAGGACTCCATCGCCCAGCAACTGCAACAGGCGGGCGCCACGCTGGAGGACTACCTGGAGCACGAGGGGCAGACCGCGGAGGAGTTCCACGCCGACGTGGAGAAGCGGGCCGAGGAGGCCATGCGGGCCCAGTTCCTGCTCGACGCGATCGCCAAAAAGGAAGAAATCACCGTCGACCAGCAGGAGCTCACCCGGCACCTGATCCAGCGCGCGGCGGGTAGCGGCCTGACCCCCGACCAGTATGCCCAGCAGGTCGTGCAGGCCGGGCAGGCGAACATGCTGGTCGCCGAGGTGGTCCGGGCGAAGGCCCTGGCGGTGGTGCTGCGCGGCGCCAAGGTCACCGACACGTCCGGTGCCGAGGTCGATCTGGCCGCGCTGCGCCCGGAGGGTGCCGAGGAGGTCGACGCGCTGGTCCGCGAGGAGATGGAGAAGCTCAGCGAGGCCGGCGGCGACCCCAACGCGCCGCTCAATGAGGTCTCCGACGACGAGGCCACCGCGGCCGACCCGGCCAGCCCCACCATCCCGGCCGCTCCGGAATAGACCTGCGCCGTCAGCGAAATCGGCCTTCCGGCCCGGCGCGGGTAAATGCCATCGCGTTAGTGTCGGATTCACAGACCTAGATCGTCGGCAGGATCGGCCGAGGTGAGGACGACAGTGGAGAACAGGAACGGCGAGAGCGGCGGCGGGCTCGGCGAGCGCGTCTACGAGCGGCTGTTGCGCGAGCGCATCATCTTCCTCGGCTCCGAGGTCCGCGACGACATGGCCAACGCCCTGTGCGCGCAGATGCTCCTGCTGGCCGCCGAGGACCCGGAGAAGGACATCTGGCTGTACATCAACTCGCCGGGTGGTTCGGTTTCGGCGGGCATGGCCATCTACGACACCATGCAGTACGTCAAGAACGACGTCGCCACGGTCGCGATGGGCCTGGCCGCCTCGATGGGGCAGTTCCTGCTCTGCGCCGGCGCCAAGGGCAAGCGCTACGCCCTGCCGAACGCGCGGATCATGATGCACCAGCCGCTGGGTGGCCTCGGCGGTACCGCGTCGGACATCAAGATCCAGGCCGAGCAGATGCTGTACACCAAGAAGCGGCTGGCCGCGCTGATCGCGGAACACACCGGCCAGCCGGTGGAGCAGATCGAGACCGACTCCGACCGGGATCGGTGGTTCACCGCCGACGACGCCAGGGAGTACGGCTTCGTCGACCACGTCGTCAACAACGCCCGCGAGGTTGCCGGCGCCGGAGGTACCGCATGATGCTGCCCGAGTCCCGCTATGTGCTGCCGCGGTTCGTCGAGCGCACCAGCCAGGGCTACCGCGAGTACGACCCGTACGCGAAGTTGTTCGAGGAGCGGATCATCTTCCTCGGCGTGCAGGTCGACGACGCCTCGGCCAACGACGTCATGGCCCAGCTGCTCACGCTCGAGTCGATGGACCCGGACCGGGACATCCAGATCTACATCAACTCACCGGGTGGCTCGTTCACCGCACTGACCGCGATCTACGACACCATCCAGTTCGTCAAGCCGGACGTGCAGACGATCTGCATGGGCCAGGCCGCCTCCGCCGCGGCGGTTCTGCTGGCCGCGGGCACCCCCGGCAAGCGGCTGGCGCTGCCCAACGCGCGCATCCTGATCCATCAGCCCGCGCTCGAGGGCTCCGGTGGTCAGGCCTCGGACGTGGAGATCATCGCCAACGAAGTGCTGCGCATGCGGGCCAAGCTCGAGGACCTGCTGGCCAAGCACACCAACCAGGACATCGAGATCATCCGCCGGGACATCGAGCGGGACAAGATCCTCACCGCGGAGCAGGCCAAGGAATACGGCATCGTCGATGAGGTAATCAGCTCTCGCAAGGCCTCCCTGTTGTCGCTGACCAAGGGCGCCTGACCGGAGTTCCGCTTTGGGCGGAATCGTCCGACTCGCGCACGTAAGGTGATGTGAGGCGGGGCAAACGACAGGTAACGTCGGGGCACCCAAGGGCGGATCGGGCAAGGGAGACAGTCGGCGTGGCACGCATCGGTGACGGTGGCGACCTCCTCAAGTGCTCCTTCTGCGGGAAGAGCCAGAAGCAGGTCAAGAAGCTCATCGCGGGCCCTGGCGTCTACATCTGTGACGAGTGCATCGACCTGTGCAACGAGATCATTGAAGAGGAACTCTCCGAGTCCTCCGAGATGCGCTGGGACGAGCTGCCCAAGCCGATTGAGATCTGCGAGTTCCTCGACCAGTACGTGGTGGGGCAGGAGACCGCGAAGAAGGCGCTCGCGGTCGCCGTCTACAACCACTACAAGCGGGTCCAGGCCGGCGAGGCCGCCAAGGGCACCGACTCCGTCGAACTGGCCAAGTCCAACATCCTGCTCATCGGCCCCACCGGGTGCGGCAAGACCCACCTGGCGCAGACGCTGGCCCGCATGCTCAACGTCCCGTTCGCAATTGCTGATGCCACCGCGCTCACCGAGGCTGGCTATGTCGGTGAGGACGTGGAGAACATCCTGCTCAAGCTGATTCAGGCGGCCGACTACGACGTCAAGAAGGCCGAGACCGGGATCATCTACATCGACGAGGTCGACAAGATCGCCCGCAAGAGCGAGAACCCGTCGATCACCCGCGACGTGTCCGGTGAGGGCGTGCAGCAGGCGCTGCTGAAGATCCTCGAGGGCACCACCGCGTCGGTCCCCCCGCAGGGCGGGCGCAAGCACCCGCATCAGGAGTTCATCCAGATCGACACCACCAACGTGCTGTTCATCGTGGGTGGCGCCTTCGCCGGGCTGGAGAAGATCATCGAGGGCCGGGTCGGCAAGAAGGGCATCGGCTTCTCCGCGACGCTGCACTCCAAGGTCGACCTGGACAAGACCGACTCGTTCGGTGACGTCATGCCCGAGGACCTGTTGAAGTTCGGCATGATCCCGGAGTTCGTCGGTCGCCTGCCGGTCATCACCTCGGTGCGCAACCTCGACCGCGACGCGCTGGTGAAGATCCTCAACGAGCCGCGCAACGCGCTGGTGAAGCAGTACCAGAAGCTCTTCGAGCTGGACAACGTCGGGCTGGAGTTCACCCCGGACTCGCTCGAGGCCATCGCCGACCAGGCAATCCTGCGCGCCACCGGCGCCCGCGGCCTGCGCGCGATCATGGAAGAGGTCCTGCTCTCGGTGATGTACGAGTTGCCCAGCCGCAAGGACGTGGCTCGTGTGGTGGTCACCCGCGAGGTGGTGCTGGAGAACGTCAATCCCACGCTGGTGCCGCGCGAGGTCGAGCCCAAGCGCCGCGCCCCCCGCGAGAAGTCGGCCTAAGGCAGCGAGCGCACGCCAATCTCGCCACGCTTGACCGCGAGGAAGATGTGGTAGCCACACAGCCCTTGCTTGAGCGCGAAGTACTGATTGCGGGCAGCTATGGCATTGCCGTGAGCGGACCTGCTGCGTAGGCGGAGCGCGTGGAGCAGGTAACCCAGAAAGCGCAGATGGGCCAAGCGATACAACCGCCTCGACGACGGCACCACGTTTTCGGTCGCATCTTGTTCTCGAGCAACGTCGAAGCCGGCGGCCTGAATATCGCGCCGGAACTGCTCCACGCTGTCGATGGATGGCACCGCCCAACCCTCCAGCCACGATCGCATGAGGGCGGCTTCATCCTGCGACAGCTCGTTCTTGATCGCGAAGCCGTCCGCAACGATGAGCCGACCGCCCGGCCGCAAAATGCGGTACGCCTCGCGGAGAAAGTCCAGTTTCTTCTCGGCGTGACAGACGCTCTCGATCGCCCACACCACGTCGAATGAGGCGTCCGGCAAACCTGTCGCCACGAAGTCCCGTTGCTCGAAGTGAGCCAGCTCGGAGACCGTCGCCCGGGCCGCGTTCCGCTTGGCGGTCCGGACCTGAGACTCGCTCAGCGTGATTCCGAGAACGCGACAGCCGATATTTCGGCCGAGATAGATCGCGCTGCCGCCAACGCCGCAACCGGCGTCCAGGACACTGTCCGACCCGCGGATGCCCGCCCACTCGGCCAGGACCTGATTTTCTCGTTGCAGTGCTGCCGCAAGCGTCTTCGTCGATGAGTCCCAGTAGCCGAAGTGCATGGCCATTTGACTGCCCAGGCGCCAGACGAGCCGATAGTCCAGCTCGGCCGCGGCGTAATACCTGACGATCGACCGCGCATCGGCCGTCATCGACGTGGGCAGACGCGGCACTGTCTCCAACGCCGCGGGATCCGTGTCCGGCACGTGGACCTCCCAGCAAGCCGGGACCTCGACGAATCTGTTCCGATGTCAATCCCGGGGTGGGCGGGCTGCGGAGGACGGCCGCGCTCATGCTGCCAGAGACGGGGCCGTGGTTGGAAGCGTTGGCGGTCCGTAAGCTACGCGCTCCTGTCCGGTAAGGCGGTTCGGTCCTACCGTCGTGCCATCAGCGGCACGTGACGGGAGGTCACGGCAATGGACGAGGCGAAGCTCGAACAGTTCATGGGCGCGGTGGTCGGGCACATGACCGGCGCCGCGGTGTGCTTCCAGATCTGGCTCGGTGAACGGACCGGGCTGTGGCGGGCCATGGCGGGCGCCGGCCCGCTGACCGCAGCGCAACTGGCCGCGAAGGCGGGGACCCAGCCGCGGCTGACCGAGGAGTGGCTGAAGAGCAACGCCGCGTCGGGGTTGGTCGCGCACGACGTTGCCGCGGGAACGTTTTCGCTGTCCGAGGAGGCCGCGATGGCGCTGGCGATCGACACCTCGCCGGTGTTCGTTGCCCGGGGCATGGACGTCATCGGGTCGCTCTACACGGACATCGACAAGATCGCGGGCGCGGTGTGCGGTGATGGCAAGCTGGCCTGGGGCGATCACCATCCCCACCTGTTCTCCGGCACCGAGTGGTTCTTCCGCACCGGCTACCAGGCGTTCCTGACCACCACATGGATCCCGGCGATGGACGGGGTCGCGGACCTGCTCAGCGCCGGCGGGACCGTCGCGGACATCGGCTGTGGGCACGGCGCCTCGGCGGTGGTGATTGCGCAGGGCTTCCCCGCCGCCCGTGTGCACGGCTTCGACTTCCACGAGCCCTCGGTGCAGGTCGCGGGCAAGCGCGCCGCGGAGGCCGGGGTGGCGGACCGCACCACGTTCAGCGTCGCGACCGCGAAGAGCTACCCCGGCAGCTACGACCTGATCTGCTTCTTCGACTGCCTGCACGACATGGGCGACCCGGTCGGCATCGCCGCCTACGCCCGTGAACACCTCACCGATGGCGGCTCGGTGCTGCTGGTGGAACCGTTCGCGCTCGACGGCCCGGCGAACATCACCGACAACCCGATGGCCCCGATCCTTTACATGGCCTCGGCCAGCGTGTGCAGCCCGAACTCGCTGTCCCAGGAGGTGGGTGCGGCCATCGGCGCCCAGGCCGGGCCGGGCAAGCTGCGCGAGGTGCTGGCCGAGGCCGGCTTCTCCCAGTTCGAGGTCGTCGCCTCCTCGCCGATGAACCTGGTCATCCAGGCCCGCGTCTGACGTTCCACCCGCTACGCCACGACCCGGCGTCCGCTCAACCGTGAGGTATAGCTCACGGTTGGACGGACGCCCGGGCTGCGTGGGGGGAAACGGATTCGAAGGCGTGTCATCGCGCTCCGTAGACTCGGGCCGTGAGTGACGCGCCCGCCAGTGATCTGCCCACCCGTTACGCCCCGGCCGAGGTCGAGGCGAGCCTGTACGACCGGTGGGTGGCCGCGCGGTACTTCGAGGTGGACCCGAAGTCCGACAAGCCGCCGTACGCCATCGTCATCCCACCACCGAACGTCACCGGGTCGCTGCACCTCGGGCACGCCTTCGAGCACACGCTGATCGACGCGCTGGTGCGCCGCCGGCGCATGCAGGGCTACGAGGCGCTGTGGCTGCCCGGCATGGACCATGCGGGCATCGCCACGCAGAACGTCGTCGAGCGCGAACTCGGCAAGGAGGGCATCTCCCGCCACGACCTGGGCCGCGAGGCGTTCGTGGACAAGGTCTGGGAATGGAAGGCCGAGTCCGGCGGCAAGATCCTGGGCCAGATGCGCCGACTCGGCGACGGCGTCGCCTGGGAGCGGGAGCGTTTCACCATGGACGCCGGTCTGTCCCGCGCCGTGCTCACCATGTTCAAGCGGCTGTACTCCGACGGCCTGATCTACCGGGCCAACCGGATCACCAACTGGTGCCCACGCTGCCACACGGCACTGTCCGACATCGAGGTCGAGCACACCGAGGACGCCGGTGAACTCGTCTCCATCCGCTACGGCGACGGGGATAACGCGATCGTGGTCGCCACCACCCGGGCTGAGACCATGCTCGGCGACACCGCGGTCGCGGTGCATCCCGAGGACGAGCGGTACCGGCACCTGGTCGGCACCACCGTCGAGCTGCCGCTGACCGGGCGTCAGATCCCGATCGTCGCTGACGAGCACGTCGACCCGGCGTTCGGCACCGGCGCGGTCAAGGTGACCCCGGCGCACGACCCGAACGACTTCGAGATCGGCAAGCGGCACAACCTGCCGGAGCTGACGATCATGGACGACCACGCGGCGATCACCGCGCACGGTCCGTTCCTGGGCATGGACCGCTACGAGGCCCGCCCCGCGGTCGTCGCCGCGCTGCGCGCGCAGGGCCGCATCGTGGCGGAGAAGCGGCCGTACCTGCACGCGGTCGGGCACTGCTCGCGGTGCAAGACCGTGGTCGAGCCGCGGCTGTCGCTGCAGTGGTACGTCAACGTCGCGCCACTGGCCAAGGCCGCCGGCGACGCGGTGCGCGACGGGCGGGTCACTGTCCACCCCAAGGAGATGGAACCGCGCTGGTTCGCCTGGGTGGACAACATGCACGACTGGTGCATCTCCCGGCAGCTGTGGTGGGGCCACCGCATCCCGGTCTGGTATGGCCCCGACGGCGAATTACGCTGCGTCGGCCCGGACGAGGAGCCGCCCGGCGAGGGCTGGACGCAGGACCCGGACGTGCTCGACACCTGGTTCTCCAGTGGTCTGTGGCCGTTCTCCACGTTGGGCTGGCCGGAGCGCACCGCCGAACTCGAGCGGTTCTATCCGACCTCGGTGCTGGTCACCGGCTACGACATCCTGTTCTTCTGGGTCGCCCGGATGATGATGTTCGGCCTGTACGCCATGGATGCTGACGGGCCGTCAGGTTCGATGCCATTCCGGACCATCGCGCTGCATGGCATGGTGCGCGACCAGTTCGGCAAGAAGATGAGCAAGTCGTTCGGCAACGCCATCGACCCGCTGGACTGGATGGACGCCTACGGTTCCGACGCGCTGCGCTTCACGCTGGCCCGTGGCGCCAATCCCGGCACCGACGTGCCGATCGGTGAGGACTGGGTCGCGGGCAGCCGAAACTTCTGCAACAAGCTGTGGAACGCCACCCGCTTCGCGTTGATGAACGGCGCCAAGATCGCCGACCTGCCGCCGCGCGACCAGCTGTCCGCCGCGGACCGGTGGATGCTCTCCCGATTGCACGCCACCCTCGCCGAGGTCGACGCGTTCTACGAGGACTACGAGTTCGCCAAGGCCACCGAGGCGCTCTACCACTTGGTTTGGGACGAGTTCTGCGACTGGTACCTGGAGTTGGCCAAGGCCCCGCTGGCCGCCGGGGGAGCTGCCGCCGAAACCACCAGAATCGTGCTCGGCCACGTGCTCGATGTGGTGCTGCGCCTGCTGCACCCCGTCGTGCCGTTCGTCACCGAGACGCTGTGGACCACGCTGACCGGGCAGGAGTCGGTGGTCATCGCTGCCTGGCCGCAGGTGCGCGCCGACCGCGCCGACGCCGACGCCGAGGCGCAGATCGCCGCGGTGCAGAACCTGGTTACCGAGATCCGCCGGTTCCGCGCCGACCAAGGTGTGCCGCCGAGCAAGAAGGTCTCCGCCCGGATTGCCACCGACGGTTCGGTCGCGGGGCCGGCCGAGTACGCGGACCAGGTCGCTGCGCTCACCCGGCTGACGCTCCAGGACGCCCTCACCGCCGGCGCCACGCTGACCGTGCCCGGTGCCCGGGTGGAGCTGGACCTGTCCGGCGCGGTCGACGTCGAGGCCGAGCGGGCCCGGTTGGCCAAGGACCTGGCCGCGGCGCGATCGGAGATCGAGGCGGCCAACACCAAGCTGGCCAATCAGGATTTCCTGGCCAAGGCACCCGAGCAGGTGGTGGCGAAGATCCGCGCCCGACTGGCCGCCGGCGAGGCCGACGTCGCCCGGATCACCGCCGCCCTTGACGCCCTGGGGTCCGCGTGAGGTCCCAGCGTCCCGCTCGGGGTGGGGCGCGCGGTGTGGGGGTGGCGCCACAGTGACCGGACGAGGCCTGGAAGTGGTGCCCGAGATCGATGTGACCGCCGAACTCGCCGCGGTCGAGGCCGCGCTGCTGGCACGGTGGCCCGAGTCGAGGCTGGAGCCGTCGCTGGACCGCATCGCGGCGCTGTGCGACGTGCTCGGCTCACCGCAGCACGCCTACCCGGTGATCCACCTCACCGGGACCAACGGCAAGACGAGCACCGCGCGGATGATCGAGTCGCTGCTGCGCGCGTTCGGCCTGCGCACCGGGCTGTTCACCAGCCCGCACCTGCAGTCCCTGCGCGAGCGCATCGCCTTCGACGGCCGGCCGATCTCCGCCGAGCGATTCGTCGCGGCGTATCAGGACCTCGAGCCGTATCTGGGCCTGGTCGATGCCGCCCAGGATCACCCGCTGTCGTTCTTCGAGGTGATGACCGCATTGGCCTACGCCACGTTCGCGGACGCCCCGGTGGACGTGGCGATCATCGAGGTCGGCATGGGCGGGTCCTGGGACGCCACGAATGTGGCGGACGGTCAGGTCGCGGTGCTCACCCCGATCGCGGTGGACCACGCGAAGTACCTCGGTGACACCGCGGAGGTCATCGCGGCGGAGAAGGCCGGGATCATCAAGTCCGGCGGGTTCGCGGTGCTGGCCGCGCAGTCACCCGAGGTCGCCGAGGTCGTGCTGCGTCGGGTAGCCGACGTCGGGGCGGCGATCGGCCGTGAGGGCGGCGAATTCGGGGTGCGCGGCCGGCTCGGCGCGGTCGGCGGCCAGGTGGTCGCGGTGGCCGGGCTCGGCGGGCTCTACGAGGAGCTGTTCCTGCCGCTGCTCGGCGCGCACCAGGCACACAACGCAGCCTGCGCGCTGGCCGCGGTGGAATCCTTCCTCGGCGGTGGCCGGGCCATGTTGGACCTCGACGTCGTGCGGGCCGGGTTCGCGGCGGCGAGTTCGCCCGGCCGGCTGGAGGTGGTGCGCCGCTCGCCGACCATCGTGCTGGACGCCGCGCACAACCCGGCCGGGGCGGTCGCCGTCGCGGCCGCGTTGCAGGAGGATTTCGCGTTCAGCCGACTGGTCGGCGTGCTCGGCGTGATGGTCGACAAGGACACCGTCGGCATCCTCGAGGCGCTGGAGCCGGTGCTCGACGAGATCGTGATCACCCGGGTCAACGACCCGCGAGCGCTGCCCGTGGACGAGTTGGCCGCGGTCGCCGTCGAGGTGTTCGGTGCCGACCGAGTGCAGGTCGAGTCCCGGCTGGACGACGCGTTGGACGCCGCGGTCACCCTGGCCGAGGACGGCGACGAACCGGCCGGCGCCGGCGTGATCGTCATCGGCTCGGTGGTGCTCGCGGGCGCCGCGCGCACGCTGCTCAAGGGTCGCCCATGAGTCACGAGCCGCAGGGGCTGACCCGGGCGTCGCGGGAGAAGATGCAGCGGCGGCTGTGCAGTGTGGTGCTCGGCTTCGAGGGCCTGGTCGTCTTCTTCGGCGCGCTGGTCGCCTCCCGGATGTCCTCGCACGTCTCCGAGGGCGCCGCGCTGGCCGTCGGTGGGGGACTGGCGCTGGCCTGCATCCTGGCCACCGGGTCGCTGCGCTCCCCGTACGGGATCAAGGTGGGCTGGGCGGTGCAGGTGCTGGTGCTCGCCACGGGAGTGGTGGTGCCCGCGATGTTCGTCATGGGCGTGCTGTTCGGCGCACTGTGGATGAGCGCACTGCGCATCGGGGACTTGGTGGCCGAACCCACTCGATAGGCTCGCCGGCGTCATCGAAAGCACGCCGTCTGAGGAGAAGTGCCTGTGTCCGAGAAGACCCTCGTCCTCGTCAAACCGGACGGTGTCCGTCGTGGCCTGGTGGGCCAGATTCTCAGCCGCTTCGAGGCCAAGGGCTTCGCGATCGAGGCGATGAACCTGCGCACCCTGGACAAGCAGACCGCCGACCAGCACTACGCCGAGCACGTGGAGAAGGCCTGGTACCCGGAGCTGCGGGAGTTCATCACTTCCGGGCCGCTGATCTCGTTGATCCTGTCCGGCGACCAAGCCGTCGAGGTCGTCCGCCTGATGGTCGGCGCCACCGACGGCCGCAAGGCCGGGCCGGGCACCGTGCGCGGTGATTTCTCGCTGTCCAACCAGGAGAACTTGATCCACGCCTCGGACTCCCCGGAGTCCGCCGCCCGGGAGATCGGCCTGTTCTTCCCGGAGCACTAACCCGGCCTTTCCGGCCGCGCCCGGGGGCAAAGGCGGGCGCGCCGTTGCGGGGTTTGCGGGGTGTGGCCGGCTATCGTCGCAGAGTGACCTAATCGGTCACTCCAGTCACACCAGCACCTCGGAGGCCTCACGGTGGCCATGACCATCCCCAGGCCGACGGCCTCCAACGTCGGCTCCATCCCGTCGCAGCTGTCCTCCTTCATCGGGCGGGACATCGGCGTGGATCTGGGCACCGCGAACACGCTGATCTACGTCCGCGGACGCGGCATCGTGCTCAACGAGCCCTCGGTGGTCGCCGTCAACACCGCCACCGGGCAGGTCGTCGCGGTGGGCGCCGAGGCCAAGGCGATGATCGGGCGCACCCCATCGCACGTGGTCGCCGTGCGGCCGCTCAAGGACGGCGTGATCGCCGACTTCGAGATCACCGAGCGCATGCTGCGCTACTTCATCCAGAAGGTGCACAAGCGGCGCTACTTCGCCAAGCCCCGCGTGGTGGTCTGCGTGCCGTCGGGCATTACCGGCGTGGAACGTCGCGCGGTGATCGAGGCCGCCACCCAGGCCGGTGCCCGCCAGGTGCACATCGTGCAGGAGCCGATGGCCGCGGCCATCGGCGCGGGCCTGCCGGTCGGCGAGGCCACCGGCAGCATGGTGGTGGACATCGGCGGCGGTACCACCGAGGTAGCGGTGATCTCCCTGGGCGGCATCGTCTGCGCCCAGTCCATCCGGGTGGCCGGCGACGAACTCGACGACTCGATCATCGCCCACATCAAGAAGGAACACTCAATGCTGCTCGGTGAGCGCACCGCCGAGGAGATCAAGATCGGGCTGGGCAGCGCGCTGCCGCTGGAGTCGGAGGTGCACGCAGAGATCCGCGGGCGCGACCTGGTCTCCGGATTGCCGCGCACCATCGTGGTCAGCACCACCGACATCCGTCAGGCCATCGACGAGCAGGTCGGCCGCATCGTGGACGCGGTCAAGCTCACCCTGGACGGCTGCCCGCCCGAGCTCGCCGCCGACGTCATGGACCGTGGCATCGTGCTCACCGGCGGTGGCGCGCTGCTGCGCCGACTGGACGACCGGCTCTGCTGCGAGACCGGCATGCCGGTGGTCATCGCGCCCTCCCCGCTGGACTGTGTGGCGCTGGGCGCAGGCCGCTGCGTGGACGAGTTCGAGGCACTGCAGTCCGTGATGGCAGCCCACAACCCTTACCAAAAGCGATACTGAGGCAACGTCAGTGATCCGCGACACCACGTCGAGCCGGATGCTGCTCGGCGCGCTGCTGGTCGGCGCGTTGAGTCTGGCGGCAGTCGACTCGCACTCCGGGCCGGTGAACTCGCCACTGCACCCCGTGCGATCCGCGGCGGCCACCGTGTTCGCCCCGGTGGAGTCCGGCCTGGTGTTCCTGGCCCGCCCGGTCACCGGCACCGTCTCGGGGCTCGGCGACGCCCGCGATCGGGACCGCCGCATCGAGGCGCTCAGCCGGCAGAACATGGCGCTGTCCGCGCAACTGCGCGCCGCGCTGCGGCACGCCGCGGACACCAAGCAGATCGCCTCGTTGACCGCGGCCGGCGGCGCGGCGGGTGCGTCCATCCGTCCGGCGCACGTGGTCGGCGTGGACCCCGATCACGCCTATTCCGCAACGATCTCCATCGACGCCGGTGCCCGCGACGGGGTCGCGCCGAACACCGCGGTGCTCGACGCGGACGGGCTGATCGGTCGGGTCACCACGGTGTACCCGACCACTGCCACCGTGTTGCTGCTCACCGACCCGTTGTCCTCGGTCGGCGTGCGGGTGGCCTCCACCGGGGAAATCGGCACCTTGGACGGCACCCACGACGGCTACGGCCGACTACGCATGTTCGATCCCCACGCACAGCTCGCGCCGGGGGACAAGCTGGTCACCTATGGCTCGCCGGACGGTCAGCCGTATCCGGCCGGGCTGCCGGTGGGCGAGGTGCTCTCGGTGACCAACGGCTCGGCCGCGGCGGGGCCGGTGGCGACGGTGCGCCCGTACAGCCGTTTCGGCACGCTGGACGCGGTCGGCGTGATCGTGCCGCACCCGGTTGCTCCGGCGGTGCGTGCCCGGGGCGCCGTGCGATGACCAAGGCACGTGCCGTCGCGCTCGGCGCGGTGCTGGTGTTGGCCGGGTTGATCCAGGTCGTGGTGTTGTCCCCGGTGGACTGGCCCGGTGCGGTGCCCGATCTGCTGGTGCCCATCGTCGTCGGGGTGGCGCTCGGCGTCGGTCCGCGTGGCGGTGCGGTTGCCGGCTTCACCGCGGGCGCCGTGCTCGACATCGCCCCACCGGCCGGCCACCCGCTCGGGCAATGGGCGTTCGTGCTGGCCCTGCTCGGCTACCTGGTCGCGCTGGTCGGCGACGAGGACACCGGCGTGCTGCACGGCGCGCTGCTGGCCGCCGGAATCGGCGCGGTCGCGCCGGCGCTGTTCAACCTGCTCGGCGTGGTGCTCGGTGACCCGCGCGCCGGCGTGGGCGCGGCGCTGGAGCGGGTGCCCGCGATGGCCGCCTGGTCCGCGTTGCTCGCGCTCGGTGTGCTGCCCGGCACCCGGCTGCTGGTGCGTGGCCCGACCCGCGGGACCGACCCGCTGCCGCTCGCGCTGGGGATGGTAGGCAGATGAGGTCGCCGCGCGTGCTGGCGGTCCAGGTCGTGGTCCTCGCCATGATGCTGACGCTGGGCGGTCGGCTGGCTTACCTGCAGACCGTCGCCGCGCCGCAGTACATCGCCGCGGCCAACGCGAACACCGTGCGCGAGGTCATCTCCCCGGCACCGCGGGGGCTGATCCTGGACGACCAGGGCCGCCCGTTGGCCGGCGACCGCAGCCGCATCCAGTTGTCCGTGGACCGGGCCGCGCTGGCGGCCCAACCCGACCGCGGCGCGGCGGTGCTCAAGCGACTGGCCGGGGTGCTCTCCACCACACCGGGCGACCTGCGCCAATCGCTGCGGACCTGCACGGCCAAGGTCAAACAACCCTGCTGGAACGGATCGCCGTACCAGCCGGTGCCGGTGGCGGGCGACGTCGACCCGCAGGTGGCGCTGAGCATCTCCGAGCGCCGCGAGCTGTTCCCCGGCGTGCGCACCGACCAGATCGCGGTGCGCGAGTACACCGCGCCCTACGGCGCCAACGCCGCGCACGTGCTCGGTTACGTGTCCGCGGCCAACCCCGACCAGGCTGCCGCGCAACGCAACGCGGGCCGCCTCGACCCTCAGCTGGGCAACGCTGACCTGGTCGGGCAGACCGGTCTGGAACGGCACTACGACGAGCTGCTGCGCGGCACCCCCGGCGTGACCCGACTGTCCGTGGACCACCTGGGCAACGTGCTCGGCACCGTCGGCCAGACCCCCGCCGCACCCGGCCACAACCTGGTCACGACCATCGACGCACGGGTGCAGGCGATCGCCGAACGCGAGCTGCTGGCGGCCATCGACCGGGCCCGCCACGTCAAGGACTTTCGACACCGCACCTACCCGGCCGACTCCGGTTCGGTGGTGGTACTCGACGTGAACACCGGTGCCGTGGTCGCCATGGCCAGCGCGCCCACCTTCGACCCGGCGGTCTGGGTGGGCGGCATCACGCCCGGTGCCTACGCGATGCTCACCGACCCGAGCGCCAACTCCCCGCTGCTGCCCCGGGCCTACGGCTCCGGCGGCCCACCGGGATCGACGTTCAAGGTGGTCTCCTCCACCGCCGCGTTGGAATCCGGCTACTCCACGCACAGCCTCTACGACTGCAACCGCAGCTACCGCATCGCGGACCGCGATTTCGGCAACTTCGAGTCCGAGGCATACGGACCGATCACCTTGCAGCAGGCCATCGAGGTCTCCTGCGACACGGTGTTCTACAAGATCGCCTACGAGATGTGGCAGAAGGACGGCGGCCTGGACCCCGTCCCGCACCCGGCCGACCCGATGCAGACGGTGGCCACGGCGTTCGGTCTGGGCCGGCTCACCGGCATCGACCTACCGGGGGAGTCCGCGGGCCGGATCGCCGACCGGGACTGGAAGCAGCGCAACTGGCAGGCCACAAAGGAGCGCGACTGCGACCGGGCCCGCACCGGCTACCCGGACCTGGCCCAGACGCAGCCCACCCGCGCGGCGTTCCTGCAGCAGGTGGCCGCGGACAACTGTGCGCGCGGCTATCGGTTCGGCCCCGGAGACGCGGCAAACTTCGCGATAGGGCAGGGCGACACCATCGTGACGCCCCTTCAGTTGGCTCGGATGTATGCGGCCGTCGCCAACGGCGGCACGCTGTGGCGCCCGCACGTGGCCAAGGCCGAACTGGGACCGGACGGCCGGGTGGTGCGCACGTTCTCCCCGGTGATTCAGGGGCGCGTGCCGATGAGCAAGGCGACGCTGGCCTACCTGCGTCAGTCGCTCGTGGGGGTGACCACCGCGGGCACCGCGGCGGGGGTCTACGCAGGCTGGCCGCTGGACGAGATCCCGGTGGCCGCCAAGACCGGCACCGCCGAGCACTACGGGCAGCAGCCCAGCTCCTGGTTCGCCGGCTACCTGCCGGCCGGGCCGCACCCGCGCTACGCCGTGGTTATGACCGTGTCGCAGGGCGGCACCGGCAGCGGTACGTCCGGTCCGTCGGTGCGGGCCATCGAGGCCGCGTTGCTCGGCGTGGACCGCGCGCCGGTGCTGCCGCACGGCAAGCCGCCGGTCAACCTGCCCACGCTGCTCTCCGACGGCACCTATCGGAAACCGCAATGACCTACCCGTCGCTGCCGTACGGCAGCCTGGTGCCCACCGTGGGTATCTCGCCGCTGCGTGAGCGGGATCCGCGGGCACTACCCGCGCTGGGACGCCGACTGACAGCCGGCGACCCGTTGCTGCTCACCGCGGTGCTCGGGCTGTGCGGGTTCGGTTCGGTGCTGGTGTACGCGGCCACCCGGGCGCAGGACCCCGATCGACACCACGATCATCTGATCTACCGTCACCTGGCGAGCACGCTGATCGGTCTGCTGATCGCCGGGGTGGTGGCGGGCACCGATTACCGGCGACTGCGGGTCTTCGCCCCGGTGGCCTACCTGGTCGCGCTGGTCGGCCTGGTGTTGGTGCGCACCCCACTCGGCGTCACGTTGAACGGCTCGCACTCCTGGATCGTGGTCGGTGGGCTGTCCGTGCAGCCGGTGGAGTTCGCCAAGCTCGCGGTGGTGCTCGGGCTGGCGTTGTTGCTTGCTGAGCGTCGGGAGAACACCGTCCGGCAACGGCCCGGCCACACCGAGGTGTTCAGTGCGCTGGGCCTGGCCGCGGTGCCGATCGCACTGGTGTTGAGCCAGCCGGACCTCGGCTCGGCGATCGTGCTGGTCGCCGTGGTGGCCGGAGTGCTGGTGGTGGCCGCGGTCCCGGTGCGGTGGATTCTCGGCCTGGCCGGCGCCGCCGCGATGGGCGCGGTGGTCGTGGTGCAGGCGCATCTGCTCAGCCAGTACCAGATCGACCGGTTCGCCGCATTCACCAACCCGGACCTGGACCCGACCGGCTTCGGCTACAACGCCCACCAGGCCCGCATCGCGGTGGCCAGCGGGGGCTGGACCGGCGCCGGGTTGTTCCACGGTTCGCAAACCGTCGGGCAGTTCGTGCCCGAACAGCACACCGACTTCATCTTCACCGTGGCCGGTGAACAGCTGGGCCTGATCGGCGCGGGCGCCATCGTGCTGGCGTTGGCGGTGTTGCTCTGGCGCGGCTGCGTGATCACCCGCCAGGCCCCGGACCTGTTCGGGTCGCTGCTGTGCACCGGGGTGGTGTGCTGGTTCGCCTTCCAGACCTTCGAGAACATCGGTATGGCGCTGGGCCTGATGCCGGTCACCGGTCTGCCGCTGCCGCTGGTCTCCTACGGTGGTACCGCGATGATGGCGAATCTGATCGGCGTGGGGCTGTTGCTCAACGTGCACGCCAACAGTCATGGCTGAGGTGCCCCCCGGCCAACCCTTCCTCGGCTACGACGGCGTTGAACTGGTCTACCGCGAAGTGGGTACCGGGCGTCCGCTGATTCTCATCCACGGCTACTTCTCCACCGCCGCGGTGAACTGGGTGCGCTACGGGCACGCCGCGGCGCTGGCCGCTGCCGGGCATCGGGTGATCATGCCGGACCTGCGCGGGCACGGGGATTCGGCCAAGCCACACGACGCCGCGGCCTGGACCCCCGACCTGCTGGCCGACGACGGCTTCGCGCTGCTCGTTCACCTGGGTTTGAACTGGTCCGACCCGTCCGGCTACGACCTGGGCGGCTACTCGCTGGGCGCGCGCACCGTGGTCCGCATGATGGTGCGCGGCGCGCGGCCGCGCCGGGCGGTGTTGGCCGGCATGGGCCTGGCCGGCGTCGTCGCCGCGAACGAACGCAGTGCCTACTTCCGTGCGGTGTTGACCAACCTCGGCCACCACGAGCCCCGATCGCCGGCCTGGATGGCCGAGGCGTTCCTGCACACGGTGGGCGGCGACCCATTGGCGTTGGAACGCGTGCTGGACACCTTCGTGGACACCACCCCCGAGCAATTGGCCACCATCGAGGTACCCACGCTGGTGCTGCTCGGCAGCGAGGACGACGACAACGGTTCCGGCGTGGAACTGGCCCGGACCCTGCCGCACGGGCAGTACGCGTCGGTGCCCGGCAATCACATGGGCGCGGTCACCAAGCCCGATCTGGCCGCTGCGATGGTGCACTTCCTCGCCGGGTAGCCACCTCACGGGGTGAGGAATTGCGCCCCGGTGCCCAGACGTTTGCGCATGGTCTCGATCGCCTCCGGATGCGAGTCCACCAATACATAGCGCCGGCCCAGCGCCTCCGCTGCCGCGCCCACCGTGCCGGAACCGGCGAAGAAGTCCCCGATCAGATCCCCCGGCCGTGAGCTGGCCGCCACCATCCGGCGCAGCACCCCGAGAGGTTTCTGCGTCGGATAGCCGGTCTTCTCCTTGCCGGTGGGCGAAACGATGGTGTGCCACCACACGTCGGTGGGTAACTTGCCCAGTGCTGCTTTCTCCGGTGTGACCAGACCGGGCGCCATGTACGGCTCGCGGTCCACCTCGGCGGAGTCGAAGTGATAGCGGTCCGGATCCTTCACGTACACCAACACGTTGTCGTGCTTGGTCGGCCACCGGCCCTTGGCCCGGGCGCCGTAGTCGTAGGCCCAGATGATCTCGTTGAGAAAACACTCCCGGCCGAAGATCCCGTCCAGACAGACCTTGGCGTAATGCACCTCGCGGTAGTCCAGATGCAGGTACAGCGTGCCGTCCGCGGTGAGCAACCGGTGTACGTGTTCCAGCCGCGGTGCCAGGAACGACCAGTAGTCGGCGAACACGTCGTCATAGCTGCGCATCCGCTCGCGCACCTGCTCATAGGTGTGCCCGCCGAACCCGATCCGGGTGCCCTGCGCGGAACGCACCGTGCGCAGCGCCGCACGCTGCTGCTTGCGACCGGTGTTGAACGGAGGGTCCAGGTAGATCATCGTGAACGAGGAGTCCGGCCAGCCGGGCAGCACGGTGGCGTTGTCCGCATGGACGACCAAGCCGCCGGAGGTGGGCAGTGGGGGACTCACGGGCTGTGACGTTAGTGCGCGACGCGGAGAAGGTCCGAATTGACCCGTTCGGCGGTTTCCTCCAAGGGGGCCGGCGGAACACGATGTCGTCCGATTGACCACTTCGGCCTAGATCGGACGGTAACGATATGAATCCGGTGAGCGCGACCGAATTCGCCGCAGTGTTGGCCAGCCCCGGGCTGCCGCACGAGCCGGCCCCGCCCACCGACGGCATCGGCCTGGTCCTGGTCGTCGGCGACGAGGCCGCCGAGTCGCTGGCCGCGACGCTGGCCTCGGTGCGTTCGCTGATCGACCACTGGGTGATCGTGCAGACCGGCTCGGGCGAGCCGATCGCCGCGGCCGTCCAGCAGGCGTTGGAAGGTGTCCCCGGCCGCCTGATCACCGCGGAGAGCTTCGGCTTCGGACAGGACCGCACCGAGGCATTGCGCAGCGCGCGCTCGGCCGCCCGGTACAGCCTGCTGCTGGAAGCCGGCGAGACCTTGGAGCTCGCCGAGGGCGCCGCGCTGCCCGCACTGACCGGCGACGCGGTCTACCTGATGGCACGTCAGAACGGTCAGGTGTGCTGGCAGCCGCGGCTGGTGTCCAACCGTCTGGTCTGGCGCGACCACGGCGTGGTCCGCTCCCAGCTCGAGGGCGCCGAGGCAGCCGTCCGGCAGTTCGTCGTCGGGATCAGCGTGCTGGCCGCCCCGCTGGACGCCGACACCGCGCGTCGGGACGCGGCCGCGTTGGAAGCCGCGCTGCAGCTGGACCCGGAGAACACGCGGCTGGCTCACGAACTGGCTGCGGCCTACCGCCTGGCCGAGCAGTACGAGTCGGCGAGTGTGGCCTACCGCCGCGCGCTGGCCATGGGGGGCAGTGAAGAACTGACCGCCCAGTCCATGCTGTGGTCCGGGCGGTTGCTGGAGCGCGCGGGTGGGCGGCCCGACGACGTGGTCGCCGCATACCTGAAGGCCTTCCAGGCCCACCCGGCCCGCGCCGAGGCGTTGATCGACCTGGCCCGCTTCTGTCGCGAGCACAAGCTGTTCGACCTGGCCCGGATGGCCGCCGGTCACGCGTTGGGCATCCCGATGCCGCGCGAGGAGACCTGGGCCGACGAGGAGGTCTACGCCTGGCGCTGCCTCGACGAGTACGCCGTGGCCAGTTACTGGACCGGGCACGAGGCGGAGTGCGTGGCCGCCTGCCGGCATCTGCTGGACGACCCCGTGCTGCCCGAGCCGCACCGTGATCGGGTGGAGGCCAACCTCAACGCCGCGGTGGCCAAGTTGGGCGCCGAGGCCAGCCGTACCATCACCCCCGCGGTGCTGCCGCGACAGGCCAACCGGGACACCGCGGACAACCGGATTTTGGTTGCCGACGTCGCCCCGCTCGAGGCCCCGGTGCTGACCGACCTGCTGTCACCGACCCGTCGGGTGTACGTGACGCTGGTCGGCGTCGACGAGGCCGCCGGTGACCTGATGGAACGTCAGTTGTGCTGGGTGACCCGGTTCGAGCCGTTGCCGGAACGCTACGACGCGGTCCGTGAACTGGCCCTGCCGAACCAGACTGTGCTGCCGTTCGCGATCGGCGACGGTGCCGAGCGCAGCGTGTGGTCCGGGGTGCACCCGGCCGAGCCGCGGGTGCTGGAGACCTTCGGCTGGTCGGCGCCGCCCTCCGGGGACGCGCTCACCGTGGCCACCCGACGACTGGACGAGATTGCCGAGGTCGAGATCGTCGACCTGCTGCACATCGACCTGCGCAGCGCGGACCTGTCCGCGTTCAGGCACGGCCGCACCCGACTGGCCGAGGCCGTCGCGGTGCAGGCCCGGCTCGCGCTGATCGCGGTGCATCCGGATCAGCCCTCCCTCGGCGAGTTCGACCTCGCCGCGCGGGAGCTGGGCCTGGTTCCGCACGCGATCACCGAGGTCGAGCGCACCTCGATGGCCCCGTGGGGGGAGACCCTGCACCAGGTGCGCGAGGTCGAGGTCGTCTACGTCCGCGACTTCACCCGACCGGAGCTGATGAGCGACGCGCAGCTGACCCAGCTGGCGCTGCTCGCCCACCACTGCTGGGGCTCACACGACCTGGCGCTGCGTTGTCTGCTGCAACTCGAGCTGCGTGGCGCGGTCGCGCTGGGTGCCGCGGAGATCTACCGGCACCGGGTCGCCCCGAACACCGCGGCGGTGCTCGGCGGCTGAGGCCTAGACCGACGCCCGACGGCTCGTCAGATGAGCGTGCTCGACCGCATTGTCGGTCAACAGCAACGCCCGGTCGTAGGCCTGGAGTGCCTCGACCGGGCGTGCGGCGCGCACGAGTAGTTCCGCGCGGGCGACCCAGTACGGCTGATAGTTCGGCAGGTCCAGTTCGTCGACGATGGCCAGGGCCGCCTCCGGCCCGGCCAGTTCGGCCAACGCCACCGCGCGGTTCAACGCCACCACCGGCGTCGGCGCCACCGTCAACCACTGGTCGTAGAGCGTGACGATCTGCGCCCAGTCGGTATCTATCGCGGTCGCCGCGTCGGTGTGCACCGCGTTGATCGCCGCCTGGAACTGGTACGGCCCCGGAGCCCCGCGCCGCAGACACGTGCGCACCAGCGCGTGCCCCTCATCGATCAGTTCGCGGCTCCACCGGTTGCGGTCCTGATCCGCCAGCAGCACCAACGCCCCCGCGGCATCCGTGCGCGTCCCCCGGCGCGCCTCCAGCAGCAGCAACATGGCCAGCAGTCCGAGCACCTCGGGCTCGTCCGGCATCAATTCGGCCAGCAGCCGGGCCAGCCGCACCGCCTCCTCGCAGAGGTCGGCCCGGGTCAGCTCCGGCCCGCTCGGCGCGCAGTGCCCGGCGGTGTAGATCAGGTACAACACCGCGAGGACCCCACCCAGCCGCTCAGGTAGGTCGGCGTCGCGGGGCACCCGGTAGGGGATGCCCGCATCGCGGATCTTCTTCTTGGCGCGCACGATGCGCTGCGCCACGGTCGGCTCCGGCACCAGGAACGCCCGGGCGATCTCCGGGGTCTCCAGCCCGCCCAGGATGCGCAGCGTCAGCGCGATCCGGGACTCCGCGGCCAGCGCCGGGTGGCAGCAGGTGAACAGCATGCGCAAGCGGTCGTCGCGCACCGGTCCCACCTCCTGCGCCTGCGGCGGTTCGTTCAACAACGCCGCCTCGACGTGCCGGGCGTCGCGGGTGGATTCCCGGCGCAGCCGGTCGATGGCCTTGCGGCGGGCGGTGGTGGTGATCCAGCCCCCCGGGTTGGGCGGTAACTGCGCCCATTGCTCGACGGCGACCAGGAAGGCCTCCGCCACCGCCTCCTCGGCGAGCGAGATGTCCCCGAGGAGGCCGGTCAGCGTGGAGACGCAACGGCCGTACTCGGCCCGGAACACCCGGGCGATGTCGGCTTCCGGAAGCGAGCTCACCCCTCCGGCACGGGCTGGAACGGCCGCACCTCAACCGGCACCCGGCAGGCCACGGTCGCGCGCCGGGCCAGTGCCAGCGCCGCGTCCAGGTCCGGCAGCTCGACGATCCAGAACCCGCCGAGCGCCTCCTTGGTCTCCAGGAACGGCCCGTCGGTCATGGTCACCGAGCCATCCGCGGAGCGCACCACGGTGGCGCTGTCCGGCGGTGTCAGCCCGCCCGCGAAGACCCACTGCTTGGTGTCCATGAGCTCTTTGTTCAGGGCGTCGACGTCGGCGAAGATCTGCTGCATCTCCTCGGGCTCGGGCTGGTAGTCCCGGGCGTGCCACACGGACAGCATGTACTGGGTCATCTGACGTCTCCTCGCTCGTGGACCGACATCGTTGCCGGCCGCCACCCACTCCACGAACGTCGATCGCCCGGATCGACAGCGGTGCTCAGCCCATCGATGTGATTCAGGTCACATCAACTAGTTGACCTGGCGCTCGTAGCCCTCCCAGTACGGCGCGCGCAGCTTGAACTTCTGCAACTTGCCGGTCGCCGTGCGCGCCAGCTCGGTGACGAAATCGATGCGCTTGGGGCACTTGTAGCCGGCCAGCAGAGTGCGGGTATGCGCGATCAGTTCATCGGCGGTGGCCGGGGTGTCCCCGAGCACGACCAGCGCGGTGACCAACTCGCCCCACTTCTCGTCCGGGATGCCGATCACCGCGACCTCGCGCACCGCGGGGTGCGAGTTCAGCGCGTCCTCCACCTCGATCGAGGACACGTTCTCGCCGCCGCTGATGATCACGTCCTTCTTCCGGTCGGCGATGACCAGGTAGCCCTCGTCGTCGAGGTAGCCGCCGTCGCCGGTGTGGAACCAATTGTCGGCCTGCGCCTTCGCGGTTTCCTCGGGCTGCTCCCAGTACCCGCCGAGGTTGTGGTTGGACGCGGTGATCACCTCACCCTCCGCGTCAACCTGCACCCGCACGCCCAACGCGGGCACGCCCGCGCGCAGCAGCCGCTTCGCCCGCTCGGCGGAGGGCAGGTCGTCCCACTCGCCGCGCATCCGGTTGACGGTGACCAGCGGCGAGGTCTCGGTCAGGCCGTAGATCTGGATGAACTCCCACCCGAGGTCGTCGAGCACCCGCTGGATGGTCCGGCTGGGCGGCGGCGCACCCGCGACGACCACGCGCAGTCGGTCGCGGCCGGGAATCGGGCCGTCCCAGGAGGCCGCCGCGTCCAGCGCGGCGTTGACCACGGCCGGCGCCGCGCAGATCAGCGTCACGCCGTAGGTGTCCACGCGTCGCAGGATTTCCGCGCCGTCGATCTGGCGGATCACCACATGCTTGGCGCCCACCCCGGTCAGTCCGTAGGGCATACCCCACCCGTTGCAGTGGAACATCGGCAGCGTGTGCAGGTACACGTCGCGGTCGGAGATCTGCGTGTGCATCCCGAACACGGTCGCGTTCAACCACAGGTTACGGTGCGTCAGTTGCACCCCCTTGGGCCGCGCGGTGGTGCCGGAGGTGTAGTTGATGGTCGCGGTCGCGGACTCCTGCGGGTCGTCCCACGGCTGCGGCTCGGCGTCGAAGTTGTACAGCGCGTCGTCCTCGCCGAGCACGAACTTGTGCGGCGCGTCGAGGGAGTCCAGCGCGTCCTTCAACGACGGGTCGGCGTAGACGACCTGCGCGCCGGAATGGGCCACGATGTAGTCGATCTCCGGCTGGGCCAACCGGAAATTCACCGGCACCAGGACGCGGCCATGGCCGGAGACACCGAAGAACGAGGTCAGCAACCGCGAGCTGTTCTGCGAGATGATCGCCACCCGCCCGCCGGACGGCACCCCGAGCTGGTCCAATCGCGCGGCCTGCGCGCGGGCCATCCGGGCCATCTCCCGGTAGGTGAACGAGCCCTGGTCGGGGGCCGGCTGGTCGGGTTCGTCCACCACCGCGATGCGGTTGGGGTAGACCGTCTCCGCGCGGTCCAGGAAGTCGGCGACGGTGAGCGGGTAGTACATGCGAGGTACCTCCTGGCAGTCCGGGGCAGCTTCTGTCTATAACTCACGCTCCTTCGGCGCAACGGCGGGCTCCGCGTAGGCTTGCCGGATGCCCGTGGAGTCGCTGTTTCCCCGCCTGGAGCCCTTGCTGGCCCGGGTGCAGAAGCCGGTGCAGTACATCGGCGGGGAGCTGAACTCCGTGGTCTCCGACTGGGAGTCCGCGCAGGTCCGCTGGTGTCTGATGTACCCGGACGCGTACGAGGTAGGCCTGCCCAACCAGGGCGTGCAGATCCTCTACGAGGTGCTCAACGAGCGCGACGGGGTGCTCGCCGAACGCACTTACGCGGTGTGGCCCGACCTGGAGCTGCTGATGCGCGCACACGGCGTGCCGCAGTTCACCGTGGACGCGCACCGGCCGGTGGCCGCCTTCGACGTTCTCGGCGTCAGCTTCTCCACCGAGTTGGGCTACACGAACATGCTCAACGCGCTGGACCTGGCCGGAATCCCCCTGCACGCACGCGATCGCGGCGCCGAACACCCGCTGGTGATCGCGGGCGGACACGCGGCATTCAACCCCGAACCGATCGCCGATTTCCTCGACGCCGCGGTGCTCGGCGACGGGGAGGAGATCGCGCTGGCCGTCACCGAGGTGGTCCGGGAATGGAAGGCCGAGGGCAGCCCGGGGGGCCGGGATGAGGTGCTGTTCCGCCTGGCCGCGAGCGGCGGGGTGTACGTGCCGCGCTTCTACGACGTGAGCTATCACGCCGACGGCGCGCTGGCCGCGGTCGTCCCGAACCGGCCCGGCGTACCCGCGCGGATCACCAAGCACACCGTGATGGACCTGGACTCCTGGCCGTACCCGCGCAAGCTGCTGGTGCCGCTGGCCGAGACCGTGCACGAGCGGTTCAGCGTGGAGATCTTCCGCGGCTGCACCCGGGGCTGCCGGTTCTGCCAGGCGGGCATGATCACCCGTCCGGTCCGCGAGCGCAGCATCACCTCGATCGGCGAGATGGTGCGCGAGGGTCTGGCCAACACCGGCTTCGAGGAGGTCGGTCTGCTGTCGCTGTCCTCGGCCGACCACTCCGAGATCGGTGACATCGCCAAAGGCCTGGCCGACCGCTACGAGAACGACAAGATCGGGCTGTCGCTGCCCTCCACCCGGGTCGACGCGTTCAACGTCACCCTGGCCGAGGAGCTGACCCGCAACGGCCGCCGCTCCGGCCTGACCTTCGCCCCCGAGGGCGGCTCCGAGCGGATGCGCAAGGTGATCAACAAAATGGTCACCGAGGAGGACCTGATCCGCACCGTGCGCACCGCCTACGAGCACGGCTGGCGGCAGGTGAAGCTCTACTTCATGTGCGGTCTGCCCACCGAGACCGACTCCGACGTGCTGCAGATCGCCGACCTGGCCCGCGAGGTGATCAAGGCCGGCCGCGAGGTCACCGGCAGCCGGGACATCCGCTGCACGGTGTCCATCGGCGGGTTCGTGCCCAAGCCGCAGACCCCGTTCCAGTGGGCCGCCCAACTCGACCACGAGACCACCGACGCGCGGCTGCGCAAGCTGCGCGAGGTGCTGCGCAACGACCGGCAGTACGGCAAGGCCATCGGCTTCCGCTACCACGACGGCAAACCCGGCATCGTCGAGGGACTGCTGTCCCGCGGCGACCGTCGGGTGGGCGCGGTGATCGAGGCCGTGTGGCGCGACGGCGGCCGCTTTGACGGCTGGAGCGAGCACTTCTCCTTCGACCAGTGGATGGAAGCCGCCCACTGGGCATTGGCCGGCACCGGGGTGGACGTCGACTGGTACACCACCCGCGAACGGGGAAAGGACGAGATCCTGCCCTGGGACCACCTCGACGCCGGCCTGGACCGCGACTGGCTCTGGCAGGACTGGCTGGACTCGATCAACCCGAAGGGTGCCGAGGTAGAGGACTGCCGCTGGGAGGGCTGCTACGACTGCGGCGTGTGCGGGGAGTTGGGCACCGCGATCCAGATCGGGCCCACGGGACGCGCGTTGCTCCCGCTCTCCGTCCTCTGATGGCCCGGACCCCGGAAGGACCGCCGCCACCGCCGACGGTCCAGCGGCTGCGGGTGCACTACGCCAAACGGGGGCGGTTGCGCTTCACCAGCCACCGGGACTTCCAACGCGCCCTCGAGCGGGCGCTGCGCCGGGCCCGGGTGCCGATCGCGTACTCCGCCGGCTTCAGCCCGCATCCGAAGGTGTCCTACGCCAACGCCGCGCCGACCGGGGTGGCCAGCCTGGCCGAGTACCTGGAGCTGGGTCTCGCCGAGCGGCGCGACCCCAAGGAGGTCGCGGCTGCGCTGGACGAGGCGCTGCCCGAGGGCTTCGACGTGCTCGAGGTGCTGGAGGCGGGCGGCGGGTCGCTGGCCGACCGACTGGTGGCCTCGGTCTGGGAGGTTCGGCTGGACGAGGTGGCCCTGGCCACCGCCGAGCAGGCCATTCGCGCGTTCCTGGCCGCCCCGGTGGTCGAGGTGGAGCGGCTGACCAAGAACGGTGTGCGCCGTTTCGACGCCCGGGAAGCCGTGGTTCTCGCTCAGGTTTTGGACGATCAAGGTCCGTTCGAGCGCGGCTCCGAACCGGGTTCGGTGCCCTGTGCGATACTTCAACTGGTCGTTCGCCACATGACACCGGCTGTTCGACCCGATGACGTCCTCTCCGGACTACGTCTGGTGGCTGACTTGATGCCGCCGCACCCCCCGCGGGTGACCCGGCTGGCGCAGGGGCCGCTGGATGCCAGTTCCGGCGAGGTGCACGACCCACTGGCTCCGGACCGATCCGGTGACGGATCGGTCGCTTGACTTAGGTTCCCGCGTGGCGCATTGACCTGCGCCCGGGAGCCGGAACGGCAGATACCCAAGATGCTCGATGACGAGCCCACCAGCACCACTGAAGAATCCACCGCGCCCAGCACCCGCCGCCGTCGTGCGGCCGGTCGCCCGGCCGGACCGCCCACTGATGCGGCCGGGAGCAAAAAAGCCCCCGCCGGCGAGGCACCCGCCGCCGAGCCGGTGCCCGCCGACGAGCCCGCGCCCGCGCCGGCCCGGCGCACCCGGAAGAAAGCAGCAGCCGCCACCACCAAGGTCGACGAGGCTCCCGCCGCGGCCGACGACGCCGGCGCCGCCCCGGCCCCGCGCGCCCGACGCACCCGCAAGCGGGTCGCCGAGCCCGAGGACGCCGCGGCCACCGAGGACGGCGCGGTGACCGCGGGCGCTCCGCCCACCGCGTTGGTCTTCCAGGCCCCGACGATGGAGGCCACGCCGTCGCGCCGCCGCCGAGCCGCCGGTCGGGCCGCCGGTGAACCGAACGTGGACCCCGCCGAGGGTGACGCGCCCGTTGCCGACGCCACCCCCGAGGAGTCCGCCGCAAAGTCCGCCGCGGCGCCCGCCGCTGCCCGTCGTCCACGGCGCCGCAGCGGTGCCGGCACCCCGCCGGCCGAGCCCGAGGCCGAGTCGGCTGTTGAGAAGGTCGAGGACGCCGAGGACGGCGACGAGGACACCGAGGACGGCGAGGACGGCGAGGAAGGTGCCTCCGCCGCCCGTCGGCGTCGGCGTCGTCGTGGCGGCCGTGGTCGCCGGGGCCGTTCCGGACGCCCCGACGAGGAGAGCGGCGAGGCGGCCGAGGCCGACACCGCTGCTGAGGCCGCAGACGAGGCCGAGGCTGAGACCGAGGATGAGGACGCGGACGGCGCCGGATCCCGGCGTCGACGTCGCCGCCGGCGGCGCGGCGAGGACGGCGCAGCCGGGTCGGACGACCCCGAGCAGACGGTCACCCGGGTGCGGGCCAGCCGGGACGAGGTCACCTCGGTGCGCGGTTCCACCCGCCTCGAGGCCAAGAAGCAGCGTCGCCGGGAGGGCCGCGAGGCCGGCCGGCGGCGGGTGCCGATCCTGTCCGAGGCCGAGTTCCTGGCCCGTCGCGAGGCGGTCGACCGGGTGCTGGTGGTCCGCCAGGGCAGTGACCGCACCCAGATCGCGGTCCTCGAGGACGGAGTGCTGGTCGAGCATTACGTGAACCGGGCGAGCTCGTCCTCGCTGATGGGCGACGTGTACCTGGGCCGGGTGCAAAACGTGCTGCCGTCGATGGAGGCGGCGTTCGTCGACATCGGTAAGGGCCGCAACGCGGTGCTCTACGCCGGCGAGGTCAATTTCGAGGGGCTGGAGGGCCAGCCCAAGCGCATCGAGCACGCACTGAAGTCCGGCCAGTCGGTGTTGGTGCAGGTCACCAAGGACCCGATCGGGCACAAGGGCGCCCGGTTGACCAGCCAGATCTCGCTGCCCGGCCGTTACCTGGTCTACGTGCCGGAGGGCTCGATGACCGGGATCAGCCGCAAGCTGCCGGACACCGAGCGCAACCGGCTGAAGAACATCCTGCGACAGGTAGTGCCGGAGGATGCCGGGGTCATCGTGCGCACCGCGGCGGAGGGGGCATCCGAGGCCGAACTGCAGGCCGACGTGGAGCGACTGGCCGCGCAGTGGGAGCAGATCTCCAGCAGGGCCAAGTCGGCCAGCGCGCCAGCGCTGCTGCTCGGTGAGCCGGACCTGATCGTCCGCGTGGTCCGGGACGTGTTCAACGAGGACTTCACCTCGCTGATCGTGGCCGGTGACGCGGCCTTCACCGAGATCTCGGACTACCTCAACACCGTCGCCCCGGACCTGGCGGGCCGGTTGACCAAGTGGGCCGAGAACTCCGACGTGTTCGCCGCGCACCGCATCGACGAGCAGATCCTCAAGGCCCTGGACCGCAAGGTGTGGCTGCCCTCGGGCGGGTCGTTGGTCATCGACCGGACCGAGGCGATGACCGTGGTCGACGTGAATACCGGCAAGTTCACCGGCTCCGGCGGCAACCTGGAGGAGACCGTCACCCGGAACAACCTGGAGGCGGCCGAGGAGATCGTGCGTCAGCTCCGGCTGCGCGACATCGGCGGCATCATCGTGGTCGACTTCATCGACATGGTGCTGGAGTCCAACCGCGAGTTGGTGCTGCGCCGACTGGTGGAGTGTTTGGGCCGGGACCGCACCAAGCACCAGGTCGCCGAGGTCACCTCACTGGGCCTGGTGCAGATGACCCGCAAGCGGGTCGGTCAGGGTCTGCTGGAGGCCTTCTCCACCACCTGCGAGCACTGCAACGGTCGCGGAATCATGGTGCGCACCGATGACCCGGACGCGCGGCAGCGGCCCAAGCCCGTCCCGCGGCCACCCCGCAACGGCCACAAGCCCGACGAGGAGGCCGGGCAGGCGCCCGCCGAGGAGGAGACGCCGGGTTCGGGTCGCAGCCGGTCCGCGCGTCGTCGCCGCGGCCGGGCCGCGGGTGAGGCCGCCGAAACGGCCGAGGTCGAGGCGGTGGTCGTGCATCCCCGGGAGGACGCCGACGACAAGACCACCGAGGCCGCCGAGGACAAGGACACCGCGGCGCCCGCCCCGGCGCGTCGCTCCCGGCGCCGGGCCAGCGCGCCGGCCCAGGAGGTTCCGGTTTGAGCCAACGTCGGGGCCTCCGGTAACGTTCAGTGCCCACGGCGGCCTCGCAGGCTCGGTCGCTGTCCGCGGCTGCGCGCGACGCAGTTCATCATGTTCGGAATCAGCAGAGAGTGAGTACCGCGGTGTACGCGATCGTCAGGGCCGGCGGCCGGCAGGAGAAGGTCAGCACCGGCGACGTGTTCGAGCTCGACCGGCAGTCCGGCGAGCCGGGCAGCACGCTGCAACTGCCCGCGGTGCTGGTGGTGGACGGCGACTCGGTGACCTCCGACGCGGCCGCGCTGGCCGGCGTCACGGTGACCGCCGAGGTGCTGGAACACACCAAGGGCCCGAAGATCGAGATGATCTTCTTCAAGAACAAGACGGGTCACCGGGTGCGCCAGGGTCACCGACAGAAGCTGACCCGCGTCAAGATCACGTCGATCGAGAAGTAGAGGCACGCGTCATGGCACACAAGAAGGGCGCGTCCTCCACGCGCAACGGGCGCGACTCCAACGCCCAGCGCCTCGGCGTCAAGCGCTTCGGGGGCCAGCAGGTGAACGCCGGCGAGATCATCGTCCGCCAGCGCGGCACCCACTTCCATCCGGGTGACGGCGTCGGTCGTGGCGGTGACGACACGTTGTTCGCCCTCGTCGCCGGCGCTGTGCAGTTCGGTACCCGACGCGGCCGTCGCGTCATCAACATCGTCGCAGCCGCGGAGTAACCCTCCGCGCTTTCCTTATATGACCACCTTCGTCGACCGGGTCGTCCTGCACGCCGCCGCCGGCGACGGCGGTGACGGCTGCGCGTCCATTCACCGGGAGAAGTTCAAGCCGCTGGGCGGGCCTGACGGCGGCAACGGGGGGCGCGGCGGGGACGTGGTGCTGGTTGTCGAGCCCGGCACCACCACGCTGCTCGAGTACCACCACGGTCCGCACCGTCGGGCCGCGTCCGGCAAGTCCGGTCAGGGCAACAACCGCAGCGGCGCCGACGGCGGGGACGTCATCCTCCCGGTGCCCAACGGCACCTTGGTGAAGTCCATGGACGGGCGGATCATCACCGATCTGGTCGGGTCGGACATCCGTTACGTGTTGGCCCATGGTGGCCGCGGTGGCCTCGGCAACGCCGCGCTGGCCTCCCCGCGGCGCAAGGCGCCCGGCTTCGCCCTGCTCGGCGAGCCCGGCGAAACCGCGGACGTGGTGCTGGAGCTCAAGACGGTGGCCGACGTGGCGCTGGTGGGCTACCCGAGCGCGGGCAAGTCCTCGCTGATCGCGGCGATCTCGGCGGCCCGCCCCAAGATCGCCGATTACCCGTTCCCCACCCTGGTGCCGAACCTCGGCGTGGTGCAGGCCGGTGACGTCCGGTTCACCGTCGCCGACGTGCCGGGCCTGATCCCCGGTGCGAGCGAGGGCAGGGGCCTGGGCCTGGAGTTCCTGCGGCACGTCGAACGTTGCTCGGTGCTGGTGCACGTGCTGGACTGCGCCACGCTGGAGCCGAACCGGGATCCCGTCTCCGATCTGGACGTGATCGAGGCCGAGCTGGCCGCGTACGGGGGGTTGGTCGACCGTCCGCGCCTGGTGGCGCTGAACAAGGTCGATGTCCCCGAGGGCCGGGAGCTGGCCGACCTGGTCACCGCGGACCTGGAGGCCCGCGGGCTGCGGGTGCTCCCGGTGAGCGCGGTCAGCCACGAGGGGCTGCGAGCGCTCGGCTTCGCCATGGCGCAATTGGTCGCCGAGGCGCGCGCCGCCGCGCCGGCCGCCGATCCGGGACGACAGCTACTGCGACCGATCCCGGTGGATGAGACCGGCTTCTCGGTCACCCGCGAGGAGATCGACGGCGAACCCGCCTTCGTGGTGCGCGGGGAGAAGCCGCGCCGCTGGGTGTTGCAAACCGACTTCAACAACCCGGAGGCGGTGGGCTTCCTGGCCGATCGGCTGGCCCGCCTCGGCGTGGAGGACCGCCTCTACGAGCTCGGCGCGCGCGAGGGCGACCCCGTGGTCATCGGTGGGCGCACCGGGCACGACCGCGACGCCGTGGTCTTCGACTGGGAACCTTCCATCCGGGCCGGCGCGGAGCACCTGCACGGCCGGCGTGGCACCGACCTGCGGCTGGACGGCCGATGAACACCTCAGGCGTCCGCCCAACCGTGAGCTA
>DASXPS010000123.1 GCA_036493475.1 Sporichthyaceae bacterium
AAACCGACCACACCATCCGACGCGAACACGGCGGACTGACCGTGCGGGCCAACCTCGGTGACTTCTGCACCCACCACCACCAACTCAAGGACGCACCCGGCTGGAAGGTCTACCAGGACCCCGACGGGAACTTCACCTTCACCACCCCCAGCAGACGGGTCTATCGAACCCGACCACCCGGCACCGACGGCGAGGTCAAACCCGTCGAGACCATTGAGATCCCCACACCATCCTCACGCCGGAAAGCCCCACCACCGAACGACGACGACCCCCCGCCGTTCTGAGAGCGAGGTCAGAGGCCGATGGCGTTGGCGAGCGTGCTGTTGAGGTGCTCGCCGGCGTCACCGTGCAGGCGGAAGAACCGCGCGGCCGCGTAGGCCCGTGCGATCGGGTACTCCCACATGTAGCCGTAGCCGCCGTGTAGTTGCACGCCCGCGTCTACGGCGAGCGCCAATACATCCGCGGCACAACACTTCGCCGCGGCTGCCTCCGCCGGCCGCAGTGAGGCGCCCTCGGCCAGGCAATTATCGACGAAGGCGCCCACGGCGGTCACCTGCGCACCCACACCGGCCAACACGTGCTGGGTGTTCTCGAACTCCGCGATGGGTCGCCCGAATGCCTTGCGCTGCTTGACGTATTCGACCGTCATGGCCAGCGCTGTTCGTGCGCCGGCCATGGCCGCGACGGCCAGCAACAGGTGATGCCCGGCCCGGCCCGCCGCCAGGTCCGCGTCGATGAGATCGCCCGGGGTCGCGTCGAAGCGCAGGTCGGCGACGTCGGCGGCGTCCAGCCCGAGCAGGGCGTCGGCGGGGGAGCGGTGCACACCCGCGGCAGCAGGATCCACCGCGAACACCATGTCTGATGCACCATCAGTCGCGACCACCAAGAGCAACCCCGCGCTGTTCCCGTTGATGACCGAGTCCGCGGCACCGGTGAGCACCCAGCGGTCGTCCGACTGCTCGGCGCGCATCGAGCCCGCATCGACCACGGCGAGCAGACCCGACACGGCCCGCCCGGTCAGCGGTGCGAAGCTTTCGTGCCCGGCCAGCATCAGCGCCACCGCGGGCAACCCGGCGGCCATGGCCTCCTCGAGCACCACGGCGGCGAAACGCGGGTCTTCCGCGCTGAGGCCGAGGAAGCCGTACTTGTGCACCGCGGTCCAGAACTCCGGGTCGATGCCCGCGCCGTCCCACCGCTGCCGGTGCGGCACGGCCTGCTCGGCCAGGAACCGGCGCACCGAGTCCCGCAGGGCCTCGTGGTCGGCGTCATACACCGTGCGGACAATCACCGCCCGGTCCACTTCGGTTCCCGCTTCTCCGCGAACGCCACCGCGCCCTCGCGAGCGTCGGCGGATTCGCGGATTCGCTGCATCAACGGCCGTTGCCGCTCGAACGCCTCGTCCAGGGATGCGCCCTGCACCAGGTTCACCACCTGCTTGGACGTGCGCACCGCCAGCGGTGCGTTCGCGGCGATGGTGGTGGCCAGCGCCCTCGCGGCAGCGAGCGCGCCACCCGGCAGGGTCAGCTCCACGACCAGGCCGAGTTCGAAGGCGCGTTGGGCAGAGATCGGCTCTCCGGTGAGGATCATGCGCATCGCGTGCATGTAAGGGATGCGCTGCGGCAACCGGACGGCACCACCCGCCGCGGCGGCCAGCCCACGTTTCACCTCGGGCAGGCCAAACGATGCGTTGTCCGCCGCCACGATGAGGTCACAGGCCAGCGCGATCTCGAAGCCACCGGCCAACGCCGCGCCCTCGACCGCGGCGATCAACGGCTTGGCCGGCGGCTGCTCCACGATGCCGAATGCGCCGCGTCCCGGCACGATCGGCCGCGGCCCACCGGCCGCGATCACCTTCAGATCCATACCCGCGGAGAACACCGGGCCGTTGCCCGTGATCACCCCGACCACCAGGTCGTCGCGCTCGTCGAGTTCGCTCAGCGCGGCGCTCAACGCTTCCGCCGTGGGCAGGTCGATGGCGTTGCGGCGTTCCGGTCGGTTCAGCGTGAGAACCGCGACGCCGTCGAAGGTTTCGAACAGCACGAGATCGCTCATCGGGGCGCCATGCGGATCGCGCCGTCCAGCCGGATCGTCTCGCCGTTGAGCATCGGGTTGTCGATGATGGCCAGCGCCAACTTCGCGTACTCATCCGGTGTGCCCAGCCGGCTGGGGTGCGGCACCGACTTGCCCAGGGACTCCTTCACCGGCTCCGGGAGGCGGGCGAGCAGGGGCGTGTCGAACAGGCCGGGCGCGATGGTGCACACCCGGATCTGTTTCGACGCCAGGTCGCGCGCGGCCACGATGGTCATGCCGACGATGCCCGCCTTGGATGAGGCGTACGGGATCTGGCCGATCTGGCCCTCGTACGCGGCCACCGACGCAGTCAGAATGACAATCCCGCGCTCGCCGTCGACGGACTCGGTGCGCGCCATCCGCGCGGCGGCCAGGCGCAGTACGTTGAAGCTGCCGATGAGGTTCACCGTGACGGTGTCGGTGTATTTCTCCAGCGAGCCCGGGCTGCCGTCCTTTTCCACCACCCGCACCGGTCCGCCCTTGCCCGCGCAGTGCACGACGGCGCGTAGCGTGCCGGCCGCCTCGGCCGCGTCCATCGCCGCCTCGACCTGCGCGGTGTCGGTGACATCGGCGGCGACGAAGGTGCCGCCGAGCTCGGCGGCCACCTCCGCCCCGGCCGAGGTGGGCAGGTCGAGAATGGTGACCTTCGCGCCGGCCTTGGCCAGCGCGCGGGCGCTGGCCAGGCCGAGGCCCGAGGCGCCGCCGGTAACCAGGGCGGAGTTGCCTGCGATATCCATGTGCTCAGAGCCTTTCGATGATGGTGGCGTTGGCCATGCCGCCGGCCTCGCACATGGTCTGCAGGCCGTACCGGCCGCCGGTGGCCTCGAGGTGGTTGAGCATGGTGGCCATCAGCCGCGCACCGGAGGCACCGAGCGGGTGACCCAACGCGATCGCGCCGCCGCGCGGGTTGAGCTTCGCGGGGTCGGCGTCGAAGTGGGAGGCCCAGGCCAGCGGCACCGACGCGAACGCCTCGTTGACCTCGTAGTGGTCGATCTGATCGATGCTCAGACCGGAGCGCTTCAGCGCCTTCTCGGTGGCCGGGATGGGCCCGGACAGCATGGTGATCGGGTCGTCGGAGGCGACCGCGAACGCGTGGAACCGGGCCCGCGGGCGCAGGCCCAGGGCGGCAGCGCGTTCCGCGCTCATGATGAGCATGGCGGTCGCGCCGTCGGTGATCTGCGAGGAGTTGCCCGCGGTGATCGACCAGTTGATCTGCGGGAACCGCGCGCTCATGTCGGGGTTCTCGAACGCGGGCCTCAATCCGGCCAGGCCCTCCGCGGTGGTCTGCGGACGGATGGACTCGTCGGCCGCGAAGACGCCGTCGGGCGTGGTGATCGGCACGATCTCGTTGGTGAACCCACCAGAGGCGGCGGTGGCCGCCGCTCGCTGGTGTGAGCGCGCTGCATACGCGTCGAGGGTCTCGCGGTCCAATTTCCAGCGCGCCGCGACGATCTCGGCGGAAATTCCCTGCGGCACCATGCCCGGCGCGTAGCGGGCGGTGGCGGACGGACCGTACACGTCGGCGCCCTGCCGGGCGGAGCCCATCGGGATGCGGCTCATGGATTCCACGCCGCCCGCGATCACCACGTCATAGACGCCGGCGATGACGCCCGCCGCGCTGAAGTCGGCGGCCTGCTGGCTGGACCCGCAGCGTCGGTCCACGGTGGCCGAGGGCACGTGCTCGGGTAGACCCGCGCCGAGCCAGGCCCAGCGTCCTATGCACCCGGCCTGCTCGGAGACCTGGCTGACACAGCCGATGAGCACGTCCTCCACCTCGGCCGGGTTCAGCGCCGGGTTGCGATCGATGAGCCCGCGCAGAGTCTGGGCGAGCAACTCCACCGCGTGCACGCCGGACATCGCCCCGCCGGGCTTGCCGTCCCCGGGCGCCTTGCCCTTCGCCATCGGCGATCGGACGGCGTCGACAATGACCGCGTCGCGCATGGTGCTCCTCACAGTCCCAGTCCCTGACTGACGATGACCTTCATGATTTCGCTGGACCCGCCGTAGATTCGGCTGACCCGGGCGTCGGCGTAGGCCCGGCCCAATCGCGACGAGCGCTGCACACCCTTGGGGCCCAACAACTGCACACAGCGGTCGACAATTCGGCCCTGCAACTCGGTGCAGAACAACTTCACCATCGCGGCGTCGGCGGGGCTGAGCTCGCCGACCTCGTGCGCGGCGAGCGCTTGGTCGACAATCGCCTGCCCGGCTGCCACATCGGTGGCACACGCGGCCAACTCGAATTTCACGTGCTGCCCGGGCCGCGGCCCCGCACCCACCAACTCCACCGCAGCCGCCAATGCCGCGACCGCGGCGGCCTGCGAATTGACCCCGATGGACAACCGCTCCTGCGCCAGATTCGCGGTGAGGTAGGCGAAGCCGCGATTCTCCTCGCCGAGCAGGTTGGCCACCGGGACCTCGACGTCGTCGAAGAACAACTCGGCGAGGTCCTGGGCCTGCTGCCCGATCTTGTGCAGCTTGGACCCGTGGGAGAAGCCGGGCATGCCCTCCTCGATCACCAGCAGGCTGATGCCGTCCCGGCCCGCGTCCCGGTCGGTTCTCACCGCGACCAGCACCAGATCGGCGTGCGTACCGTTGGAGATGAACGTCTTGGCGCCGTTGACGATGTAGCGATCGCCCTCCCGGCGGGCCGAGGTGACCATGCCCTTGAGGTCCGAGCCGGTGGCCGGTTCGGACATGGCGATCGCGGCCACCGCGTCCCCGGCGGTCAACCGCGTCACCCAGCGCTGCTTCTGCTCTGCGGTGCCGTAGCACAGGTAGTACGGCATGCAGATGTCCACCAGCACCCGCACGCCGCCCAGCGCCAGGCCGAGCGCCTGCGCCTCCTCGGCGAACACGGCGCTGTGCAGGTAGGTGGTGCCCGGTGTGCCGCCGTACTCGGTCGGCACGCCGATGCCGAGGATGCCGACCGCCGCCGCGCGCGGCCAGAAGTTGCGCGGCGGTGCCCCGGCCTGTTCCCAGTCCGCGTACTCCGGGACGACCTCATCGGTCAGGAAGGCCCGGACCTCCTTGCGGAAAGCCTCGTGCCGCTCGTCCAGAACCGTCCGCCGCATTTACCCGGACAGGCCCTGCATGAAGGTCCGGATGGCAGCGCACACCTCGAGCGGGTGGGTCAGCGCGGCGGCGTGCGGGCCGCCCACGATGACGGTCACACCGAGGGAGTAGGGCACCATGTACCCGGTCGCCCGGGCGATGTCGACGGAGAACGCCGCGTCTTCGCTGCCGTGCACCACGGCCACCGGACAGGCGAACTTTTTGACCTGGTCGCTGATGTCGTCGCGGTTGAGGATGGTCTGCCACACCTGGGCCCAGGCCGACGGCGGCTTGGACTGCCACCGCTGGATGTAGTACGAGCCGTCGTAGTCCGAGCCGGCGAACTGAATGCCCAGCACCGCGTTCGCGATGTCGCCGACCGGGCCCGCGGTCACCCAGGCCTCCCCGAGCTGGGCGTAGCCCGCCTGCTCCTCCTCGGTGAGCAGGCTGACCGAGGTGCCCTGCAGCACCAGGCCGCGGACCTTCTCCGGCGTGCTCAGCGCAGCGCGCTGGCTCAGCCAGCCACCCTGCGACATGCCCACGAACACCGCCTCGTCGGCACCAACGACGTCGAGCAGGCCCAGCGCGTCGTTGGCGGCGTCCCAGTAGTCGAACGGGCCGTTGCACTCGGACATGCCGTGCCCGCGCGCGTCCCAGGTGATGCACCGGTAGTCACCGGACAGTTCGGCCACCACGAGGTCCCACACCGTGTGGTCGAGGAACGCGCCGTGGGAGAAGATCAGCGTCTCGGGTCCGTCACCGGTGACCTCGTAGTAGAGCTTGTTGCCGTTCAGTTCCGCGATGGGCACGGGAATCCTCCGAGTGGTTCAGCGGCCCGAGAAGCTACCGGGACGGCGCTGCTGGAAAGCATCGATAGCCTCGATTAGATCCTGCGACGCCAGTGTGGTCTCCTCGTGGGCCAGGGCCAGGTCCACAACCTCGCCCGCGCGCTGCTGGGTGACCCGGTTCAGCGCCCGCTTGGTGCCCTGCACGGCCAGCGGCGGCAGCGCCGCAATCCGGGTGGCCAGCGCGCGGGCCGCGGGCAGCACGTCGTCGGCGGTCTCCACGAGGTCGGTGACCAATCCCATGGCGAACGCGGTCGACGCGTCGACCTGGTCCCCGGTGAGCAGGTGCCGCCGGGCCCGCAGCATGCCGACGGCCTGCGGCCACACCAGGCAGCCACCGTCTCCGGCCACCAGGCCCATGTGCACGTGCGGGTCGGACAGCGACGCCGTGCGGGCGGCGACCACGGCATCGGCGGTGAGCACCACGGTGGCGCCGAGCCCGATCGCGGCCCCGTGCAGCGCGATGACCAGCGGCTGGGGCAGCGAGATCAGCGCGTCGAGCAGGCGCCGTCCGTCGTCGACGATGCGCAGGCGGGTCCCCACGTCGGCCTGCGCGGCGCGCATGAGGTCGAAGTCCCCGCCCGCGGAGAACACCTTGCCGGTGGACGCCAACACCACCGCGCGGACCTTCTCGTCGGCCCGAATCGACTCCAACGCTGCGCTCAGCTCGATGTGCAGCACGTCGTCGAACCGGTTGAACAATTCCGGCCGGCTCAGCGTGATCTCGGCAACCGATCCGTCGACGCGCAGGGTCAACGCACGGTGCTCCACACTCGCCCCTTGGTTTTTGAGCTTGCCGGTCTCAGTAATCGGGAGACTATTCTTTCGTCCCGGGCAGCACAAGACGCAGGGCGACATCGGCGATGTGCGCGGAGTCGAACGGACCGTCGGGTCGGACCCAGCGAGCCACCCAGGTGGTCATGCCGGTGAGCAGCCGGGTGACCAGTCGCGGATCGTCGTCCGGCAGGTCGCCGCTGGCGATGGCGGCGGTGACCACGGCGATCCACAGACCTTCGTAGGCGCGCCGCCAGGTGGCCCACCTCTCCAGGTCCTCGGCGGGCAGCCCACCGCCGCCGAAGAACACCAGCAGGTACTTGCGCTGCCGGAACGCGGCGTCGATCTGCTCGCGCACCAGGCGTTCCAGCCGTTCCCGCGCGGACAGCGTCGGGTCCTCCACGATGGCCTGTGCGGCGGCGTAGAGCTCGGTGGTCATCCGCTCGAACAGGATGGCCAGCAGGTGCTCCTTGGACGGCACGGTCCGGTAGAGCGTGGCGCGGGAGACGCCCAGCCGCTTGGCCGTCTCCTCGATGGAGACGGCCTCGTAGCCGCCGTCCTCGAAGATTTCCTCGACC
Source organism: Sporichthyaceae bacterium (assembly GCA_036493475.1). Classification (NCBI taxonomy): domain Bacteria; kingdom Bacillati; phylum Actinomycetota; class Actinomycetes; order Sporichthyales; family Sporichthyaceae; species Sporichthyaceae bacterium. The sequence goes on from DASXPS010000123.1 coordinate 7,322, forward strand.
GCGTCGGCCACTTGCTCACGATTGATGTCGCGACGCGGCCGACCGCGACCCCGGGGCGCGCCGTTCTCCTCCATCGGGGCCAACCGTAACGGCGCGTCAGTCACGAGACGTCCAGGACGCGCTCGGCGGGTGGGCCGTACAGCAAGTCGATCTCCGCGGCGTACTTCGCGTCGATGGGCTTGCGGCGCACCTTCATGGTGGGGGTCAGTTCCTCGGTGCCGGGCAACCACACCCCCGGCACGACCAGGAAGCGGCGCACCCGCTCGGCCGCATTGAGGTTCTCGTTCGCTTCCTGGACAGCGGTGCGCAGCCGGTGCAGCACCTCCGGGTGCGCGGCATTGCGCGCCGGATCGGTGTCCCCGGTGATGCTCGCGGTCAGCTCGGGCTCCAGCACGATCAACGCGGTGATGTAGGCGCGGGCGTCGCCGATGCACACCGAGGTGGCGATCAGCGGCGTGGCCGCGGCCAACGTGTTCTCCACCAGTACCGGCGAGACGTTCTTGCCGGCGGAGGAGACCAGGATCTCCTTCTTGCGGTCGACGATGCGGTAGTACCCGGCCTCGTCGGTGACGAACACGTCGCCGGTGTGCAGCCAGCCCTCGGCGTCGATGGCCTCCGCGGTGAGCTCCGGCTTGCCGCGATAACCCTTCATCACCATGGGGCCCTTGAGCAGCAGCTCGCCGTCGGGCTCGATCCGCGCCTCGACGCCGGGCAGGGGCAGGCCGTTGGTGACCGGACGCGCCGCTCCGGCCGGGTTGCACAGGATGATCCCCGCGGTCTCGCTCTGCCCGTAGCACTCGCACAGGTCCACGCCGATGGCCGCGAAGAAGCGCAGGGTCTCCGGCGGCAACGGCGCGGCTCCGGTGAACAGCAGCTCGCCCGCATCCAGGCCGAGGGCGCGGCGCAGCTCGCGCAATACCGGGTCATGCGCCTGCCACGCCGCCCGGGTCGCCTCCTCGCCCGGGCGGTCCGCCAACCGGTCGTCATGCAGGCGCGAGCCGAGTTCGACGGCCTCCTCGAATTCGTCCTTGCGCGTGGAGTTGGAGATGAACTGCACCGCGACGCTCTGCAGGTGGTTCCAGATGCGCGGCACCGCCATGTACAGGGTTGGTTGGATCTCCGGCAGCAAGCCGGCGGCCGTCTTCGGCACCGGGTGGTACGTGATGGACGCGCCCATCACCAGCGGCATGTAGTAGGCGCACAGTCGGTCGCCCATGTGCGCGAACGGCAGATAGGACAGCGCCCGCCCACCTGCGGGCAACCGACCCAGCGAGTGCAGCCCACGGATCTGCTCGAGGATGTTGAAGTGAGTGAGCTCCGCGCCCTTGGGGACGCCGGTGGTGCCCGAGGTGTAGACCACGGTCAGCACATCGTCGGGGGCGAGATCGGGTCGCGCGCCGGGAGCGAGCGGAGGCGCGAGCGACAGCAAGGTTGGCCAATCGGGCTCCGCGCCGGAGAAGTTGATGACAACGAGCACCGGCCTGCGGGCGCTCTGCGCAATTGCCGCCCTTGCCTTGTCGGCAAATGCCGCTTCGGTGACCAACACATCGGCGCCCGAATCATCGAGCAGGTAGGTCAATTGGCTCGCGGCGGAGCTGTTGTATACCGACACCGGCACCGCGCCCAGGTGCAGCGTGGCCAGGTCCACCACCGGCGCCTCGTAACGGTTGCTGAGCATCATCGCCGTGGTGCCGCCGACCCCGACCCCGAGCGCGCCCAGGCCCGCCGCGGCCGCGCGCACTTCGGCATCGACCTGCGACCAGGTCAGCGACACCGTGCCGGCGGAGGAGCGCATTGCGATCTGGTCGGGCCGCTCGGCCACGGTGTGCGCGAACGCCTCGCAGAGGTTGCCCGCCGCCAATGCCGATCCGGTCATGCCGCCGCTCCTTGGAACGCCACGATCGCAGAGATAACTTCACCCGCGGCGACCGCCGCCATGGCCTCGTTGATCTCGCCGAGGGTGAAGGTCCGGGACACCAGCGAATCGAGGACAAGCTCGCCGGCCCGATAGTGCTCGACGAATCGCGGAATGTCACGGTGGATGTCGGCGGCACCGAACAGGCAACCCTTGAGCGTCTTCGCGCTGCCCACCAAACCGCGGAACTGCGGGATGTCGATCCGGGTCTGCGGTCCACCCGCACCGACGAAGACCACCTCGCCGCCCTTGTCGGTCATCCGGATCGCCGCGTCCACCGTGACCTGCGCGCCGACCGCCTCGATGGTGACGTCGGCGCCGCGACCCGCGGTCAGGTCCCTTACCGCAGCGACAAGATCGGCATCACGGGCCGGGATGACGTCGGTGGCGCCCAGCGTGTGGGCCAGGTCCAGTTTCGTCTCAACGAGGTCTATGGCCAGGATCCGTCCCGCCCCGGCCAGTCGCGCGCCCTGGATTGCGGTCAGCCCCACGCTGCCGCAGCCGATCACCACCACCGTGTCGCCGGCGCGGATGGAGGCGGTGTGCAGCGCCGCACCCATGCCGGTCAGTACCGCGCAGCCGAGCAGCGCGGCCGGAGCCAGTGGGAAATCGCGGGGCAGTGGCACTACTGAGATCGCGGGCACCACGACCTGTTCGGCGAAGGTGCCCGCGGCGACCATCTGCGCGACCGGAACTCCGTCCGCGGTAGCACACCGCAGCGTGCCGTCCAATTGGGCGCCGCTGAACAGCACGCCGTCGCCGCGCTCGCACAACCCGGTCTGACCGCGCTTGCAGCGGTAGCACTGCCCGCACTGCGGCATCGCACAGATCGCCACATGGTCGCCGACGGCGAGCCGGTCGACGCCGGCGCCGATTGCCTCGATGACGCCAGCACCCTCGTGGCCGAGCACGATCGGCAGCGGACCGGGCAGCGCGCCGTTGCGCACGGAAAGGTCCGAGGCACAGATGCCCGCGGCGGCCATCCGGACGGCAACCTCGCCCGCCCGCGGGGCCTCCACCTGCAGGTCCACGACCTCCAGTGGCTTGTGCAGGCGGGTGCAAACAGCGGCCAGGGTCGTGGTCCTCACCCCGTTCCAACCGATTTTTGATCCAAAAGGTCTGATTAATAGCGTGCAGGTCGGCGGGGCGTCAACGCAATCGGTGACGCCCCGTCGGTCTTGACTGAGACGCCGCGTCTCATATTATTGAGACGTGGCGAGTCAAAAAGACGGCGACTTCCGGATCTGCTCGCCGGCGGATCTGCGTCGTGGTGATGTCTGCGATGACGAGCTGCGTGCTGCCCTTGCCGAAGCCAACCTGCCGACGTTGCTCGCTGCCCTGGCGCAACTGACCGGGGACGACGAGTGGCTCACCGGCCCGTTCGCGCCGGGCGCTCCGTTGGGTGTCGACGACCATGACTCGGCCGGGCTGTCCGAGGAGTTGCAGGCGCAAGCGCGGGCCGAGGCGTTCGCGGTGCTGCGGGCCTGGCACGACGGCAAGCTCGAGGCCGCGCCGGCGCCGAGCCCGCAACGCCTGGTGCGGATGCTGTCGCTGTCGTTGGGCAACAGCCAGCGGCTGCCCGAGGACATCGGCGGTTTGCTCGCCGAGGAGCTGGGCGTGGTGGATCGCGACGTGGTGCCCGACCTGGAGGGGGTGACCAATCCGATCGAGGTACTCATCATCGGGGCGGGTCTGTCCGGGCTGTGCGCGGCGGTCAAGCTGCAGAAATCCGGCGTCGTTTTCTCCATCCTGGAAAAGAATCCGAGCGTCGGCGGCACCTGGCTGGAGAACACCTATCCCGGTTGCGGTGTGGACACCCCCAGCCACCTGTACTGCTTCTCCTTCGCCCAGTCGCCGACCTGGTCGCGGTATTTCGCCAAGCGGGACGAGCTGCACGACTACCTGGAGCACCTGGCCGACGTTTACGACCTGCGCCGCCACATCCGCTTCAACAGCGAGGTGGAGGCGATGGCCTGGGACGACCCCGCCCAGTTGTGGCGGGTCACCGTCCGAGAGGCCGACGGCACCCGCACGCAGCTGGTCGCCAACGCGGTGATCACCGGCGTCGGGCTGCTCAACCGACCCTCGGTGCCGAACATCGCCGGCCTGGACGACTTCGTCGGTCCCCGCATGCACACCGCTGCGTGGGACAGCTCGATCGATCTGCGCGGCAAGCGGGTCGCGGTCATCGGCACCGGGGCGAGCGCGATGCAGTTGGTGCCCAACATCGCCGACGACGCCGCGCACGTGACGGTCTTTCAGCGCTCGCCGCAATGGGGTCTGCCCAATGACAACTACATGCGGCAGACCAGCGCGGCCACCCAATTCCTGATGACGTACGTGCCGTTCTATTTGGGCTGGTACCGCCTGCGGCTGGTGTGGAACTTCGGCGACCGGCTTTACCCGGCGCTGCAGATCGACCCGCAGTGGGCGCACCCGGAGCGCGCGGTCAACCGCAGCAACGATCGGCACCGGGAGTACCTCACCGACTACATCCGCACCGAACTGGGCGAGCGCACCGACCTGTTGGACAAGTGCCTACCCAGCTACCCGCCGTACGGCAAGCGACCGCTGCTGGACAATGGCTGGTTCCGCACCATGTGCCGGGACGACATCACGCTGGTCACCGACTCCGTCACCGAAGTGCGCCCGCACAGCGTCGTCGACGCCGCCGGCAACGAGCACGAGGTCGACATCCTGGTGTTGGCCACCGGGTTCCACGCGGTGCGGGTACTCGGCCCGATGGAGGTCCGCGGCCGGTCCGGGCGGACGTTGCGCGAGACGTGGGGCGAGGACGACGCGCGCGCCTATCTGGGCGTCACGGTCCCGGACTTCCCGAACTTCTTCATGCTCCTCGGCCCGAACACTTTCGCCGCGCACGGCGGCAGTGCCGCGCTCACCATCGAGATGGAGGTGCGCTACGTCATGTCGCTCCTGCTGTTGCTTTGCTCCGGCGCGGCCACCAGCGTCGAGGTGCGGCAAGAGGTGCACGACGGCTACGACAAGCAGATCACCGACGCGCTGCAGGGCACGATCTGGTCGCACCCCGGCATGAGCACGTACTACCGCAACGCCCGCGGCCGCATCGTGGTGCCGATGCCGTGGACCAACGTCGAGTACTGGCACATGACCCACGAGATCGACCCGAACGACTTCCACGTCACCTCGACGAAGCAGGCGGCGGCGGGATGACTGCCGCGATTGCGCCCACCACCGAGCTGCTGCTCACCGAGGAGCAGGCCGCGCTGGCGGAGAGCATCGCGGAGTTCTGCCGACGTGAGTGCGGCACCCGGGAGCAGCGCGACGCGCTGACCGAGAACGGCAAGCACGCGCACAACCAGGCGCTGTATCGGAAGATGGCGGACCTGGGCTGGGCCGGGCTCTACATCCCCGAGGAATACGGGGGTGCGGGCGTCGGGCTGGTCGAGTACACGGTGTTCTGGGAGGAGACCTGGCGGGGCATGGCCCCGATCAACGGCGCCGGCTCCTCGGCCACGGTGTCCAGCTTCTACAAGCGCTACGGCACCGAGAAGCAGAAGCTCGACGCGCTCGGCGCCATCGCGGCCGGGGCCGTCTTCGCCATCTCCATCTCCGAACCGGAGGCCGGCTCCGACGTCGGCAACATCTCCACCCGCGCGGTGCGCGGCGACGGCGGCTGGATCCTGGACGGGCAGAAGACCTGGTGCTCCTCCGCGCACATCGCCGAGCGCCTGCTGCTGATCGCGCGCACCAGCCGGGAGGACTCCCGGCAGGCCGGGCTCACCGCGTTCGAGGTGTCCACCTCGCTGCCCGGCGTGGACATCCGCGGCATCGACACCATGGGTGGGCGCGAGGTCAACGACGTCTACCTCACCGACGTGTTCATCCCGGACGAATGCGTGGTGGGCGAGGTCGGCCGGGCCTGGCCGCAGGTGATGGCGGGCCTCAACGGCGAACGCGTGGTGTGCGCCGCGCAGGGCATCGGCATGGCCCGACGCACCCTGGATGATCTGCTCGACTACGTCCGCACCCGCAAGCAGTTCGGCAAGGCCATCGGCACCTTCCAGGCACTGCGTCACCGCATCGCGGAGGTGGCCACCGAGGTGGAGTGCTGTCGATTGCTCACCTACGACGTGGCGCAGCGGGTGGACACCGGTCGCGGCACCCCGGAGCAGCTCACCCGGCTCACCTCGATGGCCAAGCTCAAGGTCACCGAGACCGCGAAGCGGGTGGCGCTGGAGGGCATGCAGATGATGGGCGGCTACGGCTACGCCTGCGAGTACGACATGGAGCGCCACGTGCGCGACGCGCTGGCCCCGTGCATCTACGCCGGCACGAATGAGATCCAGCGGGAGATCATCGCCGCCACCTACGGGCTGCGCTGATGCCGCTGGTCGAGGTGGAGCCCGGCGTCGGGATCCACGTCGAGGACCACGGCAGCGGCCACCCGGTGGTGCTGATCGCCGGTTTCGGCCTGAACAGTGAAGCCTGGCAGGGGCAGGTCGAACTCCTCACCCACCACGGGTACCGGGTCATCGCTCTCGATGTGCGTGGCACGGGGAAGTCGGCGAAACCCTTACAGGGCTATGGAATGGACCGCTTGGCCGCCGATGTGTTGGTCGTGCTGGACGCTCTCGAGGTGTCGGAGGCCGTGCTGGTGGGCTGGTCGTTCGGCGGTCAGATCGCCATGCGGGTGGCCGTGACCGCCCCCGACCGGGTGTCGGCGCTGGTCATGGTCGGTTCCAATGGCGTCCGGGCCAGCCGCAGCGCGGAGTACCAATTCGGCCCGGCCGGTGCCGACCTGGAGGGCCGCCTGGTGCACCTGGAGCGCACCAAGCGAATCGTCACGCGTCGCCGCACCATCCAGAGCGCATTTGCCACTGAACCCGACCCCGATGTGACTGCCTGGTTGCTGCGCATGCAACTGCAGATGCCGTCCTGGGCGGCGATCGCGAGCTATCCCACGTATCTGCACACCGATCAGATCGCCGACCTGCCGATGCTGAAACTGCCGGTGTGTCAGATCATGGGCGCCGTCGACCCGGTGAGTCCGATCGAGGGCGCTGCCTGGCTGCAGGAGCGGCTGAGCGACGGGCGACTGATCACTCTGGACTGCGGGCACTACCCGATGCTGGAAGTGCCCGCAGCCTTCGACCAGGCGCTGCTCGGTTTCCTCACTACATTTTCGTGATCATGCCGCCATCGACCACGACCGACGACCCGGTCATATAGGCGGACATGTCGCTGGCCAGGAACACGATCGCGCCGGTCACGTCGTCCGGGGTGGCCGGGCGACCCAGCGGGATCGGGAACACCTGGGTGGCCGCCTCCATCGGCAGGCCGAAGTCGGCGGTGACCAACTCGGTGCCGACCACGCCGGGGTGCACCGCGTTGACCCGAATGCCTTGCGGGGCAAGGTAATTCGCCGCCGAGTAGGTGATCAGCTTGATCGCGCCCTTCGAGGTGGAGTAGGCCACCACCGCGCCACTGCCGACCATGCCCAGCACACTGGACACGTTCACGATGGCGCCGCCGCCCTTGGCCACCATGCGCTGCGCGGCGGCCTGGGTGCCGAAGAACACGCCCTTGGCGTTGACGTCCATCTGCCGGTCGTACTGTTCCTCGGTGAAGGACAGGAAGTCGCCCATGACCACGATGCCCGCGTTGTTCACCATGATGTCGATGCCACCGAACTCGTCGGCGGCGGCGACGGCGGCTTGCAGGTCGGCGGGCTTGGACACGTCGCACATGACGAACCGACCCTCGCAGGACACCGCCTCGTGGGTGGGCGTGCCGCCCTCGCGCGGGTCCTTGCGCACGTCCGCCACGATGATCGCCCGCGCGCCCTCGTTGGCCAGGGCGAGCGCCGCCGCCCTGCCGATGCCACTTGCCGCACCCGTGATGACCGCGACCTTGCCGTCCACCAGTCCAGGCATCTTCGCCCGCTCCTTTACTTCGCCGAATGGCCGTGACTATTCTGCGACGAAGAGTCGCAATATTACAAGGAGTGCGGGATGACGGGCACCCTGGACGGCCGGGTAGCGCTGATCACCGCGGCGGCCGGCGCCGGAATCGGCGCGGCCACCGCGCGCGTGTTGGCTGCCGCGGGCGCGGACGTGGTGATCACTGACCTCGATGCCAAGCGCACCGCGAAGGTCGCCGAGGCGATCACCGAGGCGACCGGGCGCAAGGTGCTCGGCCGCCCGCTGAATGTCACCGATGAGGCCGGCGTCACCGCGGTGGTCTCCGAGGTGCTCGGCGCGTTCGGCCGCATCGACATCCTGGTGAACAACGCAGGCACCTCGGAGCCGGCCGCGCTGTGGGAGACCTCCATCGAGTCCTGGCGTCGGGTGATGGACGTCTGCCTGACCGGCCATTTCCTGCTGATGCGCGCGGTGCTGCCGCACATGATCTCCCGCGGGTCCGGGTCGATCATCAACATCGCCTCGATCGAGGCGTGGACGGACGTCATCCCGGACAACGTCGCGTACCAGTCGGCGAAGGCGGGCGTGCTGGGGTTGACCCGGGCGGCCGCCGCGCAGGTGGGCCGCTACGGCGTGCGGGTCAACGGCGTCGCGCCGGGTCTGGTGCCCAACCCGTTCCTGGCCCGGATGATCCCGGCCGAGGACCTGCAACGGCTGCACGAACGCCAACCGCTGCCGATCACCATCGACCCCGAGGACATCGCCAACGCGGTGCTGTTCCTGGCCGCCGACACCGGCCGCTCGATCACCGGTGAGATCATCAACGTCTCCGGCGGCGCATACATGAGGGCGTAGGGGTGGACTTTTCCTGGACCGCGCAACAGCAGCAACTGCGCGCCGAGGCCAAGGAGGTAGCCGCTGACGCGGTGGCGCGCTACGGCTGGACGGCGGACTCCTGGATCAACGGCTACTGCCCGCCCTTCGCCCGGGAGTTGGCCGCGCGGGGCTGGATCGGTATCTCCTGGCCGAAAGAGTTCGGCGGCGCCGGCCGCCCGGCGATCGACCGCATGATCATCGCCGAGGAACTCATCGGCGCGGGCGCGCCGGTGGGCTCCTACTGGGTGGCGGAGCGGCAGATGGGGCCGTCCATCTTCACCTTCGGCACCGCCGATCAGCAGCAGCGCTACCTGCCCGCGATCCTGGCCGGCGAGGCGACCTGGTGCATCGGCATGTCCGAACCCGGGGCGGGCTCGGATCTGGCGTCGCTGCGCACCCGGGCGGTGCGGGACGGCGAGGACTTCGTGGTCAATGGCCAGAAAATCTGGACCAGCTTCGGCGCCGTCTCCGATTTCGTCTACCTGATCTGCCGCACCAGCGCCGATGGCCCGCCGCACGCCGGGATCAGTGAACTGATCGTGTCGATGGACTCGCCGGGCATCGAGGTGCGCCCCATCAAAGACATGGCCGGCGGCGCGCACTTCTGCGAGGTGTTCTTCACCGACGTGCGGGTACCGGCGACGAATCTGGTGGGCGTGGCGGGCGCGGCGTTCAAACAGACGATGCGTCAGCTGGAACACGAACGCGGCGGCATCGACCGGCTGGTGTCCAACCACGCGCTCTACCGGCGGGCCCTGGACCGCGCGGACATGACCGACCCGCTGGTGCGTCAAGAAGTCGCGCAGTTGGAAACGCGTTACCGGCTGGGCCGATTGCTGGTCTACCGCGAGGCGCTGGGCCAGGCGCCCAAGGGATTCAGCGCGGCTACCAAGCTGTTCTGCACCGAGCACGAGCGGAAGGTGGCCGACTTCACCGCGCGTACCTTCGGCGCCGACGCGATGTTGGCCGGCGACGTCTCGCGCGGGCTGTGCTACGCGAACAGCTACACGATCATGGGCGGCACCTCGAACATCCTGCGCAACATCGTCGCCGAGCGAATCCTCGGACTGCCGCGGTGAGGGGCTGAATCATGGATTTCGCGCTCTCGCCCGAGCAGGCCGAACTGCAGCGCACCGTGCGGGCCTTCCTCTCCGAGAAGTCCGACGATGCTGCGGTGCGCCGGCTGATGGAGGCCGAGGTCGGGTACGACACCGCGGTGTGGCATCAGATGGCCACCCAACTGGGCCTGCACGGCTTGGCCATTGCGGAGGAGCACGGCGGCGCGGGTTTCGGGCTACAGGAACAGGCCATCGTGTTCGAGGAGATGGGGCGCGCCCTGCTGTGTGCGCCGTACTTCGCCACCGTCGCGCTGGCCGCCCCGGCGCTGGCGTTGAGCGACGCGGCCGCGCAGTACCTGCCGGACATCGCCGCAGGCGCCACCATCGCGACGGTCTCCACCGACGCGGCGACGGCGGTGCAACAGCGCGCGGACTGGACGCTGACCGGCGAGTTGGACCACGTGCTGGACGGGCATCTGGCCGACCTGATCCTGGTCTCGGCCGGCGACGGGTTGTTCGCGGTGGCCGGCGATGCCAACGGCGTCAAGCGCGAACTGCTGGCCACCATGGACCAGACCCGTAAGCAGGCCCGGTTGACCCTGGACTCCGTGCCCGCCCGGCGCATCGGCAGCGCGGCGATCCTCGGTCAGGTGCTCGACATCGCGGTCGTGTTACTCGCCGCCGAGCAGGTCGGCGGCGCCTCGGCCTGCCTGGAGCAGACCGTGGAGTACGCCAAGGTGCGCGAGCAGTTCGGTCGCCCCATCGGCTCGTTCCAGGCCATCAAGCACACCTGGACCGAGATGCTGTTGGAGGTCGAGTCGGCGCGGGCCGCGGCCCAGTACGCGGCCTGGGCCGCCGACGCCGCCCCCGAAGAGCTACCCGTCGCCGCGGCGTTGGCCAAGGCGCACTGCTCCGAGGCCTACGCCCGGGTCGCGACCGAGAGCATCCAACTGCACGGCGGCATCGGGTTCACCTGGGAGCACCGCACGCATCTGTACTACAAGCGGGCCAAGAGCTCCGAGCTACTGTTCGGCGCGCCGGCCGCACACCGCGAGCAGTTGGTGACCAGGCTCGCCCTCTGACCGGCCGGCGCTGTGTCACAACGTCTTGAACGACTCCAGTTCGGCGATGTGCCGCAGGCACCGGGTGGTGATCCTGTCGCCGAGACCGCGCCCGTCGCCGATGTCCATGGCACCGAGCAGCGCCATCCCGGCACCCAACGGGTAAACGATGTTCTGCCGGTAGTGCTCCACGCAGTCGTCGTAGGAGTAGCCGGAGATGCCGTTGGCCACCAGTCGGCGGTGGTAGCGCTTGAGCAGTGATTCCCAATTCGCCGATAGGTCGTCGCCATCCATGCTCCCGGCCAGCAGGTTGCCCACGTCCTGGGTGCCGCGGCCGCGGGCGACCACCTGCCAGTCGATGAAGCACGGCGTGGCGTCGCCGGCGAAGAACAGGTTGTCCAGTCGGGCGTCGTTGTGGATCAGCGTCTGCGGGCCCTCGACGAGGCGGGCCAGGATCTGCGGCCAGACCGGCGCGCGTTCCAGGATCGCGGCCATCACGTCGGCGGGGACCGATTCCCCGTAGCGCTCGGCCAGCGCGGGCGCGCCACTGGCCACCAGTTGGCCGATCAACCCGGCGAAAATCCCCTCGCCGGGGGAGGCCAGCGCGGGTTCGGCCAGCCGGTCCGATCCCCAGTACGCCGCGTGCAGGTCGGCCAGCGCGTCCAGGGTCGCCTCGGCGTCGGGCACCGTCATGCCGTCCATCTGGTCGCCCATCCGCTGCGTGCCCAGGTCCTCCAGCAGCAGCGGAGTGCTGTCCCCGTCGCCGATAAACCAGCAGCGGGGCGTGCGCACCGGGACCGTGTCGGCGAAGTTCGCGTAGAACGCGGCCTCGCGGGCGAACAGCCCCATCACCGAGTCCATCTGCTGCTGGATCTCGCGCTGACCGCGCAGCTTGGCGATCAGCGTCGCGGGGCCGGGTGTGCCGTCGTCGGCATAGCCGACGTGCACCCGCGCCATGTCCGTGGTCGCCCCGGTGAACGCGACCGGCTCGACGTCGAACGATGTAACTGACGCTACGTCAGGTACCAGCACCCTTCGCAGCCAGTCAACGCCCAGTGCCGCGATCCGCTCGACGCCGCTCATGCCATCGCCTTCCACGCCGCCAACAACCCTGCGTTCTGGTCCGGTGTCGACCCGTAGGTCGCGATCTCGTCCGCCCCTGCGTCGACGAAGCGTGCCAGGTTGGCCGCGCACTCCGCGGCAGTACCGAACGCGCAGGAGTCCAGCATCCACTCGTCCGGGATCAGCGCGGCGGCGTCCATCATCTGGTGGCGGTGCATCTCCATGTCCGCGACCTTGCCCAGCCCGGAGAAGATCGGGTGGTTGCGGACGTCGCGGACCACCTGCTCGTCCCAGCCGTTCACCCGGGCCAGCTGCTCGCCGTAGCCGGGATAGACGAAGTACGTGGTCGCCCGGCCGTGCGCGAGCTGGCGGAACTCCTCGGAATCGAGGTCCGGCGCGGTGATCACCGATTGGCAGATGCGCACCGATGCCGGGTCGCGATCGATGCGCTCACACGCCTCGTGGATGCGCGCCACGGCGGCCTTCGTCGCGGAGGGGGTGAACACCGGTGGCAGCACCACACCGTCGTAGGCCGCGGCGATCGTCGCCGCCCCGCGCGGATTGGCGAACGAGCCCAACCACAGCTCGGGCGGTGGCCCGTCGTAGGTCTCGGAGAAGGAGAAGTTCTCGAACGAGCCCGACTGTCCCGTGTAGGACACGGACTCGCCGCGCCATAGCGCCCGGTACAGCTGCGCGTACTCCACCATCTCGGCGTACGAGGCCTTCCGGACACCCATCCGCGCGAAGATTGCGTCGTCGCCCAGGCCGAGGGTGATGGCCAACCGCGGCCCGAAGCAGGCGTGGAAGGTGGCGCCGAACGCGGCGGTGTTCCACACCTGACGGGTCTGCGGGTCGATGGTGCCGGTGGCCAGGCGCAGCGTGGAGGTACGGGCGGCGATGCCCGCCAGCAGCACGTCGGCGTGCTTGATGTCGTAGCGCTCGGAGAGGAATGCGCGGTGGAAGCCCAGGCGTTCGGCGGCCACCCCGTCGGAGATGCCCTCCGCCACCGTGCGCGATTCGGTCTCGAAGCGCCGGGGCCGGTCGTGGGCGCTGACGGCACCCGAAACGACGTAGGCGCTCAGGTCGGCGCGACTCACGACGCCCCCTTGAGCCGTCGACAGATCTCGATGTTGCGCCCCAACGCCTGCTGCGCGTCCTCCGGCTCGAGCACCAGCGGCATCAGGTCACACACGCTGACCCAGGTGGCGCCCGCATCGACGTAGGTCTGTACCTCGGCGGCGACCTGCTCGGGGGTGCCCTTCACGTAGGAGCGGTCCACGATCTCGTCGGTGATCCGGTCGAGGAACTCGTCGATCTCGCTGTCGGTCCACTCCACCGGCCGCAACTTGACGGCGTAGTGCCAGTCCTCGGGCATCGGCGGGGTGATGCCCTCGCGGGTCCAGGCCGCCATCTCCACCCGGCCGGCGATGCCCGCCATATACCGCAGCAGCTTGCCCCGTAGGGCTGTGCGGATGACCTCTTCGTCCTCGTGCACCGCGGCCATGAACCACAGGCCGAAGCCGAAGGCCTCGGGGTCGCGGCCCTTGTCGGCGAGCGTCTTTTTGAGGTCGTCGATCCCGGCCTTGAACGACTCCGGGGTCGGATACACCGACGGCACGATCGCCGCCATGCCGTCGGCATAGGAGGTGCCGAGGTCCAGCAGCTTCGGTCCGCCGCCCAACGCCCACAGATGTGGGCGGGCACCGCGGGCGCTGCCCAGCCACGCGGTCTTCAGGCTCCAGTGGTTGCCGGTGCGGTCGACCGGGCCGGCGGTGGCGTCCCACAGCGCGTGGAAGGAATGGAGCTGGTCCTCCAGTCGCGCCAGGCCCTCGGCGCGCTTCCAGCCGTACGGGGTGGCCTGCTTCGCCTCGCCCGCGCCCATCATCACCGTGATCCGACCCGAGGTCATGTTCTGCAGGGTCAGCATGGTCTGGAACAACTCGGCCGGCCCGCGGCGGATCGCGTCGGTGCTGACGGTGATGCCCAGGTTCGGCGCCGCGGCCAGCACGTAGGCACTCAATGCGTAGGCGTCGGCGTAGGAGTCGATGTCCGGCAGCAGCGCGGCCAGGGGGGAGTTCTCCGGCGTCCAGAGTTGGCGCGGCCAGAAGTTGGTCATCTGGTCCCAGACCAGCAACTCGTCCACGACGCCACTGGCGGCGGCGGCCTGCGCGTAGGCGGCGAAGGCCGCGGGCGGGGTGAAGCGGTCGGAGATCAACGGGATCGAGGTGGTCACCATGAGGGCGACCGTACATGTACGGTACGTGTCATGACTAGTGCTCGTGCGGACCGTTTGACGCTCGACGTCATCGTCGACGCAGCCGCGCGGTTGATCGCCGAGGAGGGCTACGACGCGCTCAACATGCGGCGACTGGCCAAGGAGTGCGGCGTCGGGGTGATGACGCTCTACGGCTACGTGCGCACCAAGGACGAGTTGCTGCAGGCGTTGGCGGATCGGCTGTTCCACCTCGTCGACCTGGCCGATGACGAGGACCTGCCCTGGCCGGAGCACATCGCCCGGGTGCTGCGCTCGGTGCGCGCGATCTTCCTGGAGCACCCGGAGTTGCTGCCGATCACCGCCATGCACCGACTGGACGGCGCGGGCGCCTACCGCGGTGCGGAGTCGTTGTTCCGCGCGCTGGAGCAGGCGGGGCTGCAGGGCGCGCAGGTGGTGCACGCCTTCGACGCCATGGTCGCCTTCACCCTCGGCTTCGTGCAGCGCGAGGTGGGCACCGACCGTTCCACCGCCGGCCCGATGCCCGGCCTATCCCGACTACCACGGGAGGAGTACCCCCGGGTGCTCGAGCTGGCCGGACACATGGTCGCCCGCGACACCGACGCCGCCTTCGAGGCGGGCCTGCAGCTGTTGATCGCCGGGATCGCCGCGGTTGGTGCCTGACCGCCGGCCACGCAACTGACGTTCGTTGGGTTAGACGTGGGCGACGTCCGGGGCAGCGGCGTCCGCCGGGCCGCCCTGCTTCGGGATGGTCGAGCCGCGCAGCGTCACCTGCTTGATCAGCAGCGAGGCCAACAGGCCCACGATGCTCGCCAGCGCGGCGGCCAGGAACACGTGGCTCGCGCCGTGGGTGATCCCGTGCTGCAGGGTGGCGGCCGTGTCGTGCGGCAACGAGGCGAGTGCCGAGGGCGGCAGCGAGACGCCGTGCGAGAAGGCACCGTGCGTGTCGCTGGCCAGCGTGTGCGCGTACAGCGCGCCGAACAGCGAGACACCCAGCGAGCCGCCGATCGCCTGCATGAACGAGACGCTCGCGGTGGCCGCGGAGATCTCGGACATCTGCACGCTGTTCTGCGCGATGGTCTGGGTGGAGCTGAACATGCAGCCCAGGCCCAGGCCGAGCACGAACATGAACACGCCGGTCTCCACCCGCCCGGTGTCCACCTTGATCAGCGACAGCAGCGCCAGACCGGTGACCATGAACGCGGAGCCGAGGATCGGGAAGACGCGGTACTTGCCGGTCTTGGAGGTGATGCGGCCGGAGGAGATGCTCATGATGACCACGCCGGCCATCATCGGCAGCATCAGCAGGCCGGAGCCGGTCGCCGAGGCGCCCTGCACGTACTGCTGGAACTGCGGCAGGAAGGTCATCGCACCGAACATCGCGAAGCCGACCATGAAGCGCAGGCCCGCGGCCACCGCGAAGTTGCGGTTGCGGTAGATGCGCACCGGCACCACCGGCTCGTCGGCGTCCAGTTCGATCCGGATGAAGCTGACCAGGCCGACCACGGCAACCGCGAACAGGCCGAGGATGACCGGGGAACCCCAGCCGTACTGGGTGCCTGCCCAGCTGGCGGCCAGCACCGCGGAGGTGATCCAGAGGATCGACAGGATGGTGCCCGCCCAGTCGAAACCGGCCTTGCGCACGCGGTTCGGCGGAAGCTTCATGGTCTTGGCCAGCACCGCCATGGCGGCCAGGCCGACCGGCAGGTTGATGTAGAAGGTCCAGCGCCAGGACAGGTTGTCGGTGATCCAGCCGCCCGCCAGCGGGCCGCCGATCATCGAGATCGGCATCACCGCCATGAAGTAACCGGCGTACTTGCCGCGGTCGCGCGGCGAGACCAGCACGGCCATGGACGCCATCACGCCGGTCATCAGGTCACCGGCGCCGATGCCCTGCAGCGCGCGGAAGGCGATCAGCTGGTTCATCGACTGGGCCACGCCGGACAGCGCCGAGCCGATCAGGAAAATGCTGATCGAGCACATGAACACGGCCTTGCGCGGCAGGATGTCGCCGAGCTTTCCCCACAGCGGCACCGAGACGGTGGAGCCGAGGATGTAGGCGGTGGTCACCCATGCCAGGTGCTGCAGACCGCCCAGATCACCGGTGATCGTCGGCAGGGCCGGCGAGACGATGGTGTTGTCCAGCATCGCGAGCATCATCACGATCATCAGACCGGACATCACGATCAGGATTTCGCGCTTCGAACGTTCCTCGTACATTTTGCCGCCCGCCCCATGGTTCTTCGCTTACCTACGCGAGTCTGCTTTTCGGGGCGTTTGCGCGCCTCGGGCGAACGCGTGGATCTTCCTCGGTCGAACGGATGATTCGGCCGGGGGTGGACGTGTCGGGGCAAACCGGTCATAGTGGGATGTATTAATCCGATGTGACGTAGGTTATTGAGCCGCCCCCGCTGGAGCGTGCCTGGGAAATCCCTACGCAGTAAGGCGATTCACCTGTCCCATCCCTCGTCCCGGCCCGGACGCAGAACCCGACTCGGAGTAGCTGTAACCGCCCGGGGATTGGAGTTCGCGATGAACCGCGCCTTTGTCCGCGTCGCCGTGATCGCGCCGCTGTTCGCTGCCACCACGTTGTTGCCCGCCGGCGTGGCCGCCGCCGACGACCACCCCATGGGGCACGGCGGGAACGGCGACGGTAACGCCTGTTCGATCGTCGGCACCGTTACCAGCGCGAAGGGCCTGCGCTACGAGCCCAACAATGGCTCCTACAAGGTCAACGGCGTCATGGACTGCGTCTCCAAGCAGTACTCCCACGGCGTGGTCACCGGTTCGGGCAACGGGGTGATCGGCTGCTTCGGCGGGGTCAGCCAGGCGGTCCTGGACGTCGCCTGGCAGGACGGCCGGCACAGCGTACTGACCATGCAGACCGGCGACTTCGGCTACGGCACCGGCGGCTACGGCGAGGTCACCAAGGGCGCGCTGATGGGTAGTCACGCGGGCCTGATGTGGGGCCGGGAGGCCGCGGGCGCGGAGTACGCCTGTGCCGCTGACGCGGTGCACTCGTACGAGTTCGCCGGTGGCATGGGCTTCCACACCCACTGAACTGTCACCCGCACTGAGCGACCAACGCGTCCAGGTGACCAACGCGTCCAGGTGCGCGCGGGCGTCGACCAGGAGGGCCTTTCCTGACTGACCGTCAGTCCGGATGCGTCCGGGGGCGACGGTGTGGTCCGGCGCCGAGCGCGCGCCCGGCGGCGCATCGGCTTGGTGTTGGCCACGCCGTCGTGGGGTAGGCGCTGGCGATGCATAGCGCCCGGTTGAGCCGTCGATCCTCGCTGGTCGCGGTGTTGGCAACGATGGCGCTGGTGTTCGCCGGCAGCACGGTGCCCACCCCGCTCTACCCGATGTACCGACAACACCTCGGGTTCTCCCGGGTCACCCTCAGCCTGGTGTTCGCGGTGTACGTGGTGGGCACCATGGCCGCGCTGTTCTTCGCGGGACGACTGTCCGATCAGATCGGACGGCGGCGGACGATCTTCCTGGCCATGGGCTGCCTGGTGGCCTCGACGTTGGTGTTCGTGTTCGGCGCCGACGAGGTCGGACTGTTCGTGGGCCGGGTGCTCACCGGTTTGGCGGTGGGGCTGGGCGCCGGCACCTGCACCGCCTGGATCGCGGACCTGGACGCCGGCGGGGAGACCCGCTCGGCGATGTTGGCGGCGGCGGCGAACATGGCGGGTCTGGGTCTGGGCGCGGTGGGTGCCGGGGTGTTGGCGCGGTGGGCGGCGCAGCCGTTGGTGCTCAGTTGGGTGGTCTACCTCGACATCGCCTTCGCGCTGTTGGTGCTGCTGTGGTTCGTGGCCGACACCGTCTCCGAGCCGGTGGACCGACTGCGCGAGTTGTCGCTGCGCCCGCGGTTGGGCGTTCCGGGCGATCGCCGCGCCCGGTTCGTGGCGCCGGCCACCAACGCGTTCTGCATCTTCGCCATGGGTGGCTTCTACGCGGCGCTGATTCCCTCGGTGCTCGGCCAGGCGTTGCACCGGACCAATCCGGCGTTGTCCGGAGGCCTGGTCGCTGAATTTTTCCTCGGCGGCGCCGTGATCATGGTGGTCACCCCATGGCTGCCGGACCGCCGCGCGATGCTGACCGGGCTGGTGTTGATCGTGCCTGCCGGCTGGCTGTTGGTACTGGCCACCGTCGCGCACTCGCTGCCGCTGCTGCTGGTCGCCACCGCGGTGGGTGCGGCGGGTCAGGCGCTCGGCTACCGCGGCGGACTCAGCGTGGTGAATCGCCTGGCTCCGCAGGAAAACCGCGCCGAGGTGCTCTCCACCTACTTGCTGTGCTGCTACCTCGGTTTGGCCGTGGCGCCGGTGGGGGTGGCGGTGCTCACCTCGGTGTGGGGTCTGGTGCCGGCCGAGTCGGTCTTCGCGGGATTGCTGCTGGTGATCTCCGCGGTCGGCCTGGCGGTGGAGCTACGCCACGGTTCCTCAACAGAGGGCGACACCGCGCGCTCGGAGCACGTTGCGGACCGCCGCCTCGAACCGGTCGGGGTGCAGCGCTCCTGACGCCGACGCGTCGCGCAGTGCGGCGATGATCTCGTTGAACGAGTCGCGGATGCCCGCCGCGCCCAGTTGCGCCTTGTGCGGGTCGGTGTCGGTGGCGCCGAACAGCACCAGATCCGCGCCGGACTCAATGGCGTCGGCCGCGGCTTCGCCCAGGGTCGTGGTCGCCGCGGTCACCGCGCCGGCCGAGAGGCTGTCGGTGACCACCAGCCCGGTAAACCCGAGCTGCCCGCGCAACAGGCCGTCGATGACCGCCGAGGACAACCCGGCCGGATGGGTGGTCATGCCGGGCACGGTGGCGTTGGCCACCATCACCGCCGGGGCGCCCGCCGCGATGGCGTCGCGAAACGGGCCGAGATCGCCCGCGCGCAGCGTGGCGAGCGGTTTGGTGGGCGCGGGTCGGACGTCGGTGTTGCCTGTGGTGCCGCCGAGGCCGGGGAAGTGCTTGATCACCGGAAGCACTCCACCGTCCCGGAGCCCCTGCAGAAACGCCACGCCGTAGCGGGAGACCGTCGCGGCGTCGCCGCTGAACGAGCGCTTGCCGTCCGGGTTGTCGCTGGACGGGCCGGGCCGGTCGTCCACGTCGAGCACCGGGGCCAGGTCGACGTTCACCCCGAGCGCGGCCATCGCCCGACCCCACGCCGCCGCTTTGGCGCGCACCTGCGCGACGGTGTTCGTGGCGGCCAGGTCCCGCGGCCAGGGCAGGTCGGGAATGGCGCCGCGCAGGCGTTGGATGCCGCCGCCCTCCTGGTCGGCCATGATCAACGGGTGGCCGGGCGCCGGGGCCGCGCCCACCGCGGCGCGGATGCGTTTGCTCAGGTCAGCGGGGGCCTGATCGCCGCCGAGGAACAGCACGCCGCCCGCGCCGGCGGCGAGTTCGTCGGGCACGGTGTCGAGGTTGAAGTTGAGCACCGGCAGCGTGATCAGGGTGGCGGCGCGGCGTTCCACCGGCCAGCCGGCGATGTCGGCGGTAGACGTGCAGTCGGCGCTCGTGGTCGGTGACGCTGTTGGGGCTGCCGTGTGCGTGGGCAGCGGGTTCGGCTGCGCCCCGCCGCTGCTGGTTGCGCCGCAGGCGGCCAGCAGTGCTGCGGCCGCGGCGGTCGCGGCGATGCTGGTCCCCCTCATGTGCCCATCCTGCCCAGCGCGCCTCGGGACGGGTTGGATGGGGCGGGCTCAGCCGCCCGGGTGGGCACGCACCTCGGTGCCGCTGTCATCGAGCCACCCCTTGCCGGCGGCGTAGGCCATGGTGGCGTCGAAGCCACTGTTCCACTCCACCACCACGATCATGTGTCCACCTGGCCCAGGTAGGTCAGGCCCGCGGCGACCAGTGTCGGGACCACCTCGGCGGCTTTCGCGCCGTTGCCGAAGTCTGAGCCGGCCGAGGCCCGGTAGGCGATGCCCTCGGCGATCACCGCGAGTTTCAGGTGCGCCAGGCCCATGTGGAACGGCCAGTGGCGCAGCTCGCGGCCGGTGGCCTTGGTGTAGCGCTCGGCGAGGTCATCGGCGTGCGGTAGGCGCGGTGAGGTCCATGCGGCGGGCATGCCGAGGATGACGTCCAGCGCCGCGTTGCGGTAGGTGCACATCAGTGCGACGTCGGAGAGCGGATCGCCCAGCGTGGACAGTTCCCAGTCCACCACCGCGAGCACCTTGGTGGGGTCCGCGGCGTCCAGCATGGTGTTGTCGATGCGGTAATCGCCGTGCACCACGGTGCTCTCGCCCTGCTCCGGGATGCGCTCGGCGAGGCGCTCCTGCAGCCGCTCCAGGTCCGGCAGGTCGCGGGTACGGAAGTTGTCCCACTGGCGGCGCCAGAGCGCGACCTGGCGGTTGAGAAAGCCCTGTGGCTTGCCGAAGGTGTCCAGGCCGACGGCCGCCACGTCCACCGCGTGCAGGGCCCCCAGCACCCGCACCAGTTCCTCGACCAGCCCGTCGACCTGAGCATCGCTGAGCGGGGCCAGTTCCTCGCTGTCCCGGATCACCACCCCGGGCACCCACGCCGTCAGCGTGAACGAGGTCCCGATCACCGTGTCGTCCTCGCACAGCAGCACCGGACGGGCAATCGGCACGTCGGTGCCGTACAGCCCGGAGCACACCCGGAACTCCCGGCCCACGTCGTGCGCGGAGGCGGTGCGCCCGGCCAGCGGTGGCCGACGCAGCAGCCAGGTGGTGGCATCGTCGTTCAGACGGTACGTCAGATTCGACCGGCCGCCGGAGATCTGCTCGGCCACCAAGCCCCCGGACACTGCGATGCCCTGGCTGCGTAGGTAGCAGGCCAGGGCATCGAGGTCGAGATCATCGGTCATCCGCGGAACAGTACTAGCGCGGCGCCATCCGGATTGCGCCGTCCAGCCGGATGGTCTCGCCGTTGAGCATCGGGTTCTCCACGATGTGGCGGACCATCGCGGCGTATTCGCTGGGGTCGCCCAGTCGCGAGGGGTGCGGCACCTGCGCGGCCAGTGAGGCGATGGACTCCTCGGGCAGCGAGTCGAACATCGGGGTGCGGAACAGGCCCGGCGCGATGGTCATCACGCGGATCTTGGACTGCGCCAGGTCACGCGCGATCGGCAGCGTCATGCCGACCACGCCGCCCTTGGACGCGGAGTACGCGGCCTGCCCGACCTGGCCGTCGAAGGCGGCGGCCGAGGCGGTGTTCACGATGACGCCGCGCTCGCCGTCCACCTCGGGGGCGTCGGCGATGGCCGCGGCGGCCAGCCGGATCACGTTGAAGGTGCCGATGAGGTTCACCGTGACCACCCGGGTGAACTGCTCCAGCGGCATCGGGCCGTTCTTGCTGACCACGCGGCCCGGCGTGCCGATGCCCGCGCAGTTCACCGCGACGCGCAGGGGGGCGTCGGCGGAGACCAGGTCGATCGCGGCCTGCACCTGATCGGCGTCGGTGACGTCGGCGCCGGCGAACTGCACCCGGGCACCGAGTTCCTCCGCGATGAGCTTGCCGTTGGACGAGGGCAGGTCGACGATCACGATGTGCGCGCCCGCGTCGTGCAGGGCCTTGACGGTGGCCAGACCCAGGCCCGACGCACCCCCGGTGACCAGTGCGGTGGCTCCGTTCAGCTGCATGACGCTCCTCGAGGCTCGTACCCGGCGGCGACTGGCGCTCGGGTCGTGTTTATGTAACGCTCGCTAAGTACGAGAGTAGGCAACGGGGCTGGGCTGCGTCAACGAAGGGGTCGGTGGGCGTGACCGAGATGCTCGAGCCGGTCCCCGCTGACTGGCGCGCCTTCGAACCCCTGAAGTTGCCGCCCACCCTGGCCGGGGCCATGGAGGCGTTCCACGAGCAGGGCTACCACGCCACTTCGGTGCGCGACATCGCCAACCGCGTCGGCCTCACCGTGCCCGCGCTGTACTACCACCACGGCAGCAAGGAGGGCATGCTCGTCGCGCTGCTGACCGGGTCGGTGCAGCACCTGCACGCACGGCTGCGCCTCGCGGTCAACGACGCCGAGCCCGAGCCCACCGCCCGGTTCGCGAACTTCATCGAGGCGGTCGTGCTGTACATGGCCAACCGCCGGGAAGCCGCCGTCCTGGACGCGGAGATCCGTGCGCTGTCCCCGGCCAACCGCAAGGCCTACGCCAAGGTGCGCAAGCAGATCGAGGATCTGCTGCTGTCCATCGTGCGCGACGGGGTGCGCACCGGGGCGTTCTCCGTCGCCCACCCCGCGGACACCGTGCGTGCCCTGTTGGGCATGGTGCAGGCCGTGGCCACCTGGTACGACCCGGCCGGCGTGCTGTCGCCGCCGGAGTTGGCCGCGCGCTACGTGGAGATCTCGCTGCAGACCGTCGGTCACCGCGTCGTCTGACGCGGTGCCCTCTGCGCTCATTCATGAGCGCAGCGGGCACTGTCATACGCCGGGCGTCATCGGAGGACACTTTCGGCGGCCAAAAGTGACGCCCCACGTATGAGAGAACTCGCTCAGATCATGAATGAGCGGAGCGCCGCGCCGCCCCTGACGACCAACCGCCGGCCCGCGCTCGGCGCGGACCGGCGGTGCGACGGCGCCGGGTGTCCAGTCCGGCCGCCCTGCGGCGCTCGAGAGTCCCGACCCGAGCATTCCGCAGTGTGTTGGTCTGAAATCAGAGCCGTTCGATGATGGTGGCGTTGGCCATGCCGCCGCCCTCACACATGGTCTGCAGGCCGTAGCGGCCGCCGGTGGTCTCCAGCTGATTCAGCAGCGTGGTGAGCAGCCGGGTGCCGGAGGCGCCCAGCGGGTGACCCAGGGCGATCGCGCCACCGCGCGGGTTGAGCTTGTCGATGTCGGCACCGAGCGCCTGTGCCCAGAGCAGCGGCACCGGCGCGAAGGCTTCGTTGACTTCGTAGGCGTCGATGTCACCGATGGCCAGGCCGGACCTCTTCAACGCCTGCTCGGTCGCCGGGATGACCCCGTCGAGCATGAGCAGCGGGTTGGAACCGGTGACGGCGAACGCGTGGAAGCGGGCACGCGGGCGCAGCCCCAAGCGGGCGGCCAACTCGGCGCTCATGATCAGCGCCGCCGAGGCGCCGTCGGTCAGCGGGGAGGAGTTGCCCGGCGTGATCTTCCATTCGATCTCGGGGAAACGCTCGGCATAGGCCTCATCCTGAAACGAAGGCTTGAGGCCGGCCAATGTGGCGGCGGTGGTGCTCGCGCGCACGGTTTCGTCGACGGCGTGCGTCCCGGTCACGCCGTCGGGGCCGGTGACGGTGACCGGCACGATCTCGGTCGCGAAGCCACCGCTGGCTGCGGTGGTCGCGGCGAGGCTGTGGGAGCGCGCGGAGTACTCGTCGAGGGCCTCACGCGACAGCTGCCAGCGGGCGCTGAGCAGTTCGGCGGAGATGCCCTGGTTGACCAGACCCTCGGGGTACCGCTTGGTCAGCGATGCCCGATTCGGGTCCTTGCCCGCGATCGAGGAGAACATCGGCACCCGGCTCATCGACTCCACGCCACAGGCGATGGCCACGTCGTAGGCGCCGGCCAGCACGCCCTGCGCCGCGAAGTGCACGGCCTGCTGGCTGGAGCCGCACTGCCGGTCGATGGTGGTGGCCGGCACGTGCTCGGGCAGACCTGCCGTCAGCAACGCACTGCGCGCGATGTTCAGTGACTGCTCGCCGACCTGCGAGACACAGCCCGCGATGACGTCGTCGACCAAGCCCGGGTCGATGCCGGTGCGATCGATCAGCGCGCCGATCACCGTGGCCAGCAGGTCCACCGGGTGCGTCTCGGACAGCGCGCCACCGGGCTTGCCCTTGCCCGATGCGGTGCGCACGACATCGACGATGACGGCGTCGGTCATGGGCTGTTCCTCTCCTCGATGCGCTGGACTACCTAGCGCTCGCTAAGTACGGTAGGACCGCCGCGTGGCGTTCGTCAATACCCCGCGGTAAATGCAAACAGCCTGCCGGTGCCCGGCACCGCGGGCCGGAACGACGTCGTCCAGAGGATGTGCGTGCCGGATGCGGTTGGGGACGTGATCGCCCCGGGGTTCGGGTGCTGTGCACCGGCGGCTGCACCGCCCCGGCCTAGCGTCGGTGCACGAAATGGGGGGCGATCACCGAGACGAGCACGCCGAGCACCAGGTAGTAAACGAACGGCCCCGGCGTCGCGCGCAGCGCCAACTTGCGAGCCTGATGGCGGGAGCCCGCCGCCCAGGCCCGGTCGTAGGCGACCACGTAGGACACGACACCCGCGATGCAGGCGGCGATAAACGACAGTGCCAGCAGCTCGTTCATCTGCTGCCAGCGTGAACCTCCGCGGCTTTCCTGTCGAGTTCCTTTGCCGATTCGACGATCAACGGGCGCACCGTCACGTTGCTGCCGTTGAACCATGCGTTGCCCGACGGCCGGTCAGCGAATCGACATCGTTCGAGGTCAGGTCGTTGTAGCGGCCGCCACCGGCGGCCACCGCGGTACGCCATCCGCCCTGGTGACCGAAATGCGGGGCCAGGCCGACGGAGCCCGTTATGACCTCATCGGTGCGGGTGGCCCGGGCGCTGATGGAGCCGGTGGCCGCCCGGGCGAACGCCACGCTAACCCGACTCGCCGAGGTGTTCGGCGTCGATCTGACGTCGGCTCAGTCCTGAGGCGGCGTGGGCATGGCGTCCAACCGCATATTTCGGGCGCTGGAAACCTTGATCCCGTGTCGCTCACGGTCGGCCTGCAGCTCGCTCAGCACCGGGGCCGCGGCCTTGATGTCCGCCAGCGTGCCCCAGTAGGTGACCGCCGCCATCTCACCGGCCGCGGGGTTGGCGCCCCAGTACCCGAGCTTGAAGCCCGGCTGCTTCTCCAGCAGGCTCAGCGATTCTTTCGTGCTGGATTTCAGGTAATCCGCCGCCGCGGCGTCGTCGGCGTCGGGGGCGCAGTAGATCACCACGCGCATCCAGGTCTCGGCCATGTGATTCCTCCAGGAAGGGTCGGCTCGCGGACAGTCAGTGGCGCTTGCGCCCGAAGCGACCGGCCAGCAAGCGGTGCTTGGGGGCCTCCTCCTCGGCCTCGTCGGATGACCACATCGAGATGGCCGGGACGGGGAACAAGCCGATGTTGTGCACCTCGAGCAAGCCCGCAGTGGAGTCGCGGATCGACTGGATTTTCGCCAGGGACGCCTCCGCGGCCTGGATGGCCTCCAGGCTGCCCCAGTAGGAGACAGCCGAGACGGTGTTGTCCTCGGGAGACTCGGCCCAGTAGGCGCTGCCGAACCCGGGCTGCGCTTCGAGAACGGACAACACGCTCGCGCTGCTCGCTTTGATCGATTCGATGGCCGCATCCGTGTCGGTGGCCGGTAATTGATAAGTGACGACTCGTAACCAGCTCATGAACTGCCTTCCGAAGGCGGCGAAATCGACCTGGCACGCAGCCTATGGCTGACAACGGGGGCACCAAAAGCTGCGCCGCGCCTGTTCATCGCCCAGTTCCTCCAGCTCGATGATGGTGCCGCAGCGCCGGCAGGGCCGTCCCGCCCGGTCGAACACCCAGGTGTGCTCACCCGGGCGGGTATTGCCGGTGGTGGTCTGCCAGGGCCGGTCCAGGTTCGCCCGCAGCAGGCTGCGCGCCCGCTCCACCAACCCCGGCAGGTCCGGCACCTCGCCCACCGGCCGGCGGGGGTGGATGCCACGCAGGAACAGGGATTCCGCCCGATAGAAGGTGCCGATGCCGGCCAGGTTGCGCTGGTCCAGCAATGCCTCGCCGATGGTGCGGGCCGGCGCCGCGGTCAGCCGCCGCACCGCCTCGTCCAGATCCCAGTCCACACCGAGCAGATCCGGCCCGAGGTAACCGAGGTGCGCCTCCTCCTCGGCGGTGCGGAAGAGCTCCACCACCGGCAGCCGGTAGCCGACCGCCTGCACCCGCGCCGTGGTCAACAGCACCCGGATCTGGTGCTCCGCACCGCCGGAGCGCCGGGCGCCGGCGGCGAACACCTTCCAGGTTCCGTCCATGCGCAGGTGGGTGTGCAGGGTGTGCTCGTTGTCCAGATGGAACAGCTGGTGCTTGCCGCGGGAGCGCACGTCCCGCACCGTCACCCCGCGTAGATCCACGCTGGACAGCGTCGGCCGGCGCAGGTCCGCGCCGGTCAGCACCTGACCGGCCAGCGCCTTGTCCAACATGCGGCAGGCCCGCCAGACCACGTCTCCTTCCGGCACAACCATTCTTTATAGACACCTGGCGGCAGCAAGCTTGAACGACCCGGGCAAAACCGTTTGCGCGCTTCCGGATGATCATGGGGGGATAGCGGCGAGTGGGGGAGGGTCAGCGTGCGGCACACCCACCGAGTGCTGCTCGTCCTCGGGTTGGCCGCAGGGCCGGTGGTGGCGCTGGGCCTGGCCCGGTTCGCCTACTCCCTGCTGCTGCCGTCCATGCGCAGCGACCTGGGCTGGGGATTCACCGCCGCGGGTGCGATGAACTCCTCCAACGCACTCGGCTACATGATCGGCGCGGTCGCCACCGGCCCGGTGGTCGCCCGGTTCGGCGCGCGCAGCCCGTTCATCGTCGGCCTGCTGCTCACTACGGCGCTGCTCGCCGCGTCCGCGGGCACCGGAAACCTGGGCGTGCTGCTCGCGCTGCGCCTGGTGGTCGGCATCACCGGGGCGCTGGTGTTCGTCGCCGGTACCGGGCTGGCCAACCGGATCGCCCACGACGCCGGCTCCGGGGCGACCGCCTTGCTCGGGCTGTACTTCGCCGGTGGCGGCCTGGGCATCGTGCTGTCCGCCGGACTGGTGCCGCCGGTGGTGGACCGGGGCGGGGACTCCTGGCGGACAGGCTGGTTGGTGCTGGCTGCCGCCTCGGTGGTGGCGCTGGGCGCCGCGATCCCCGCAGCGTTGCGCTGCCCGGACGTACACCCGGCGCCGGCTCGACGGGTGCTCGGCTGGCCGGTTCGGGACTTCACGCCCTCGTTCATCGCCTACGCGTTCTTCGGCGCGGGCTACATCGCCTACATCAC
>DASXPS010000124.1 GCA_036493475.1 Sporichthyaceae bacterium
ACGACGGCGCGTTCAAGGACATCTTCGCGGAGGTGTTCGAGTCGGAGTTCAAGGCCGAGTTCGAGGCGAACGGGCTGACCTACGAGCACCGCCTGATCGACGACATGGTCGCGGCGGCGATGAAGTGGGAGGGCGGCTACGTCTGGGCCTGCAAGAACTACGACGGTGACGTGCAGTCCGACACCGTGGCGCAGGGCTTCGGCTCGCTGGGTCTGATGACCTCGGTGCTGATGACCCCGGACGGCAAGACCGTGGAGGCCGAGGCCGCGCACGGCACCGTCACCCGGCACTACCGGATGCACCAGCAGGGCAAGCCGACCTCGACCAACCCGATCGCCTCGATCTTCGCCTGGACCCGCGCCCTGTCCGCCCGGGCGCGGATGGACGGCACGCCCGAGGTGGGCCGGTTCGCCGAGACGCTCGAGGCGACCTGCATCTCCACCGTCGAGTCCGGGGCCATGACCAAGGACCTGGCACTGCTCGTCGGGCCGGACCAACAGCACCAGACCACCGAAGAGTTCCTGGCCTCGGTGGATGAGAACCTGCACAAAAACATGGCGGCCGGCTGACGGCTCGGCTGCAACAATGCCCTCCATGTCCGACCGCCCCCGGGTGCTCAGTACCGATGGGAGCACCGCGCTACCGCGGGTGCTCTCCGGCATCCAGCCGACTGCGGACTCGTTTCATCTGGGCAATTACCTGGGCGCGGTACGGCAGTGGGTGCGGCTGCAGGACGACCATGAGGTGTTCTTCTTCATCGCCGACCTGCACGCCATCACCCTCGAGCAGGACCCCGGGAAACTGCGGGCCCGCACCCGCATCTCCGCCGCGCAGCTGTTGGCGGCCGGCCTGGACCCGGAACGCTGCGCGCTGTTCGTGCAGAGCCAGGTGCCCGAGCACGTGCAGCTGGCCTGGGTGATGAACTGCCTCACCGGCATGGGTGAGGCCGCCCGGATGACGCAGTTCAAGGACAAGACCGCCAGGGGCGGTCAGGACCGGGCCACCGTCGGATTGTTCACCTACCCGATCCTGCAGGCCGCGGACATTCTGCTGTATCAGGCCGACCATGTGCCGGTGGGCGAGGACCAACGCCAGCACCTGGAACTGACCCGCGACCTCGCGCAGCGGTTCAACTCCCGCTACGGGCAGACGTTCGTGGTGCCCAAGCCGTACATCCTCAAGGCCACCGCGAAGATCGTGGACCTGCAGGACCCGACGGCGAAGATGAGCAAGTCCTCGTCCTCGCCCAACGGCATCGTGGAGTTGCTCGACGCGCCGAGCGTGTCGGCGAAGAAGATCCGTTCCGCGGTCACCGACTCCGGGCGGGAGGTCATTTTCGACCAGGCGAACAAGCCCGGGGTGGCCAACCTGCTGACCATCGCCGCGGAGCTCACCGGCACGCCGATGGATGAGCTCGTCACCTCCTTCTCCGGCCGCGGTTACGGCGATCTGAAGTCCGATGTGGCCGCCGCGGTCACCGAGTTCGTCACCGAATTCCGCGAGCGCACCCAGCGCTACCTGGACGACACCGAGGCGCTGGACGCCGTGCTCGCCGACGGCGCGCAGCGCGCGGGTGCCGTGGCCCGGCGCACGCTGGCCGAGGTGTATGACCGCGTCGGGTTCCTGGCAGCCAAGGGCTGAGATGTCTGCCCGGGCTGAACATACGATCGGGGTCGCGATCGCGATCCCCGAACCGCACGGGCGGCAGCTGCAATCCTGGCGCGAGCAGTTCGGCGATCCCGCAGCCCGCAAGATCCCGTCGCACGTGACGCTGTTGCCGCCGACCGTGGTCAGCGAGGACGAACTGCCCGCGATCGAGGAACACCTGCTGGCCGCGGCCGCGGCGAGTGAACCCTTCGCCATCCACCTGCGCGGCACCGGCACGTTCCGCCCCTCCTCCCCGGTCGTGTTCGTTCCGCTGGCCGAGGGCATCTCCGCCTGCGAACTGCTGGAGGCCAGGGTGCGTTCCGGCCCGCTGGGTCGCCGCGAGCTGGAGTTCGCCTATCACCCCCACGTGACCGTGGCGCACGACCTGCCCGACGCCGCCCTGGACCGTGCCTTCGACGAATTGGCGGGCTACGACGCCCGGTTCGGAGTGTGGGGATTCAGCCTCTACGCGCACGGAGTGGACGGCGTGTGGCGTCCGCAGCGTGACTTCGCCTTTGCAGGTGCCTTCCCGCACGCACCCGACGAATAGTCCCGCCGTGGTGAGGCTGCGTCAGGTACAACTCAGCGGTACGCGCCGGCGCGACGGTAACGCCGCCGGTTGCGAACCAGGCGGGAGAAGCCCAGCAGCGCGAGCACGGAGAGCAGCGCACTACCGGCCACCGCGGACCAGTGCAGCGGCTCGCCGCTGGCCAGCGGAATGCTGTGGTGGAAGGCCATCGCCTGGTCGCGCATGGGGCCGTCGGCCACCGGCAGCACGCCGGGGGCGGTGTCCTCTCCCGAGAGCAGGGACGGGGTGAGCGGGTCCACCAACTGGCCCACCGGGGCGGCGATGCCGTCGTGCGCGAAACCCCAGTCGAGCAGGTGGGCGGCGTCGGTGTTGACCCGGCCGTGCGGTGCGGCCACCTCACTGACCAGAATCGTGTGGCCGTTGCGGGTGGCCGCGGCGATCAAAGTGTTCTGCGCCAGCGTGGTGTAACCGGGCTTCACACCGATCGCACCGTCATAGGCGTCGGGCCCGGCCAGCAGTCGGTTCTCCGTGTACACCTGGAACGACTTGCTGGACTGCGGGGTGGCGGTCGCGGTGTGGTTGCCGGGGAACGTCGCGCGCACCGTCGAGGCGTACTTGCGGAAGTCACCGCGCTGCAGCCCGGCCCGGCCGAACAGCGCGAGGTCGTAGGCCGAGGAGTACTGCCCGTCCGCGTCCAGACCGCTGGGGTTGACCACGGTGGTGTCGTTGGCCTGCAGCCGCTGCGCCTCCGCCTGCTCCATGCGCACCGCCTTGGCCAGGTCGCCGCCGGCGCCGGCCTTGGCAATGCCGTTCGCCGCGTCGTTACCCGAGCGCAGAAACAGGGCGTACCAGAGATCGTTGAGTTTGTAGGTCTGGCCGGCCACCATGCCGACCCGGGTGCCGTCGACGTTCTCGTCGTCGTGGTTGGCGGTGTAGGTGGCGTCCGGACTCAGCCGGGGCAGCATGGTCAGGGCGAGCAGCGTCTTTTGGGTGCTCGCGGGCCGGGCCCTGCCGTGCGGGTTGCGGGCGGCCAGGATCTGGCCGGTCGTCACGTCGGCCACCACCCACTCCGGGGAGGCCACCTCGGGCAGGCCACCCACGCCGGGCGCGGAGATGATGCCCTGCTCGGCCATCCGCGACCCGCCGATCACCGGGTGCGGCGGGACGGCGGGCGTGGAGATCGCGGCCGAGGTGGGCAGCGGCGTCGGGCCGGGGGTGGTGGCGGCACCAGCCGGCGTGCTCGCCGCAGTGGCCAGCAGGGCCGCGACCGCGACGCATGCCCCGATTTGCCCGATACGGGTGGGATTGGTGGTGACATCGATCATGGTGAGACCAGCGTAGGGTCTGAGCGGGTTCTCGTCCTGAAACTTGACCACTTCTCAACTACACGTGCGGCTGAACATGATCTTGGAGAGTTACCGATGACACTCACCCCGCGCTCGGCCCGATTTCTCATCGGCGTCGCGGTGTGGAATGTGGTCATCTATACGGTTTTCATCAAGAACCTGTGGTTCAACGGCCCGCGGGACCGGCCGACCGGTTTCTACGTGGCGCACACGGTGTTGGTGGTGGTCAACATGGCGATCGCCGCTGTGCTGGCGCCGCTGGGCTGGCGGGCGCTGCGCGGTCAGCAGTGAAGGAACTCCTCGCGCCGCTGGAACCCGAGCTGGTGGCGCTGCGCCGTGACCTGCACCGGCACCCGGAGACGGCGCGCAACGAACGGCGCAGCACGACGGTGGTCGCCGAGCGACTGTTCGCGGCGGGCCTCGCGCCCCGGCTGCTGCCCGCCGGGGTGGGGTTGATCTGCGACATCGGTACGGGGCCGGCGACCGTCGGGTTGCGCGCTGATTTGGATGCGCTGCCACTGCCCGATACCAAGGACGTGCCTTACCGCTCGATGCACGACGGCGTCTGCCATGCCTGCGGGCACGACGTGCACACCGCGGCGGTGCTGGGCGCCGGCCTGGTGTTGGCCGAGCAGGCCGCGCGCGGGGAGCTGCTCGGCCGGGTCCGGCTGGTGTTCCAGCCCGCCGAGGAGGTGCTGCCCGGCGGCGCGCTGGACGTGATCGCCGCGGGGGGGCTGGACGGGGTGCAGAGGATGTTCGCGCTGCACTGCGATCCGCGCACCACGGTCGGTCGGATCGCGCTGCGGCCCGGTGCGATCACCGCGGCCTCCGACCGGGTGCTGGTGCGCCTGTCCGGACCCGGCGGACACACCGCCCGACCGCATCTGACGGCAGACCTGGTGCATGCGTTGGGCGTGGTACTGAGCTCGACCCCCGCCGCCCTGTCCCGTCGGGTGGACCCGCGGGCCGCGCTCAGCCTGGTCTTCGGCCGGGTGCTCGCGGGTGGCGCGGCGAACGCGATCCCGCACGGCGGGGAGGCCGAAGGCACCTTGCGTTGCCTGGACCCGGCGGTGTGGCAGGCGGCACCGGGTTTGGTCGAGGAGATCGTGACGGGTTTGGTCGCGCCGTATCGGGTCACCGCGTCGGTGGAGGTGACGCGTGGGGTGCCGCCGTGCGTGAACGACGCGGACAGTGTCGCGTTGCTGGCCGATGCGGCCGCCGAGGTGCTCGGTGCCGATGCCGTCACCGATACCGAGCAGAGCCTCGGCGGGGAGGACTTCGCCTGGTACCTGCAGCAGGTGCCGGGTGCGCTGGCCCGGCTGGGGGTTGCCCGACCGGGTACCGAGGGCACCTTCGACCTGCATCGCTCCGACTTCGACGTCGACGAGCGGGCGATCGGCGTGGGGGCGGCGGTGCTGGTCGCGGCGGCGCACCGAGCGCTCGCTGCGCATGCTTGACTCCTGCGGTGATCGACTGGGAGGCCTTGCAGGCCACCGCGCGCTTGGTGGCCGGCAACGCGCGGGCGCCGTACTCCGGTTTGCACGTGGGTGCCGCCGGGCTGGTCGATGATGGGCGGCTGGTCGTCGGGTGCAACGTGGAGAACGCGTCCTACGGGTTGTCCGTGTGCGCCGAGGTCGGGATGGTCGCTGCGTTGGCCGCGGGTGGGCCGGGACGGTTGGTGGCCGTCACCGTGCAGGTGCGCGACACCGCGCTGATGCCGTGCGGGCGTTGCCGGCAGGTGTTGCTGGAGCACGCGGCTCCGGGGTGTCTGATCGACGCGGTTGACGGAGCACGGTTGCTGACGGAGCTGTTGCCGGACGCGTTCGGGCCCGCGGATCTGTGATGGACGCCGTCTCGGTGATCCGCACCAAGCGGGACGGCGGGGTGCTGACGGACGCTCAGATCGATTGGGTGATCGACGCCTACGTGCACGGCGTGGTGGCCGAGGAGCAGATGGCCGCCCTGGCCATGGCCATCCTGCTGCGCGGCATGACCCCGGCGGAAACTTTTCGCTGGACCGGCGCGATGCTGGACTCGGGGGAGCGGCTCGAGCTGGGCGCGCTGGACCGGCCCACCGTGGACAAGCACTCCACCGGCGGGGTCGGCGACAAGATCACCCTGGTGCTCACCCCGTTGGTGGCCGCCTGCGGTGCGGCGGTGCCGCAACTGTCCGGGCGCGGGCTCGGACACACCGGGGGGACCCTGGACAAGCTCGAGGCCATCCCCGGCTGGCGGGCGCGGCTGACCCCGGATCAGATTCGTGCGCAGCTGCGCGAGGTCGGTGCCGTGGTGTGTGCGGCCGGGCCGGGGCTCGCGCCGGCGGACGCCCGGTTGTACGCGCTGCGCGATGTCACCGCGACCGTGGAGTCGATCCCGTTGATCGCCTCGTCGATTCTGAGCAAGAAGATCGCCGAGGGCACCGCGAATCTGGTGTTGGACGTGAAGGTCGGCGCGGGCGCGTTTCTGGCCGACATGAACTCCGCTCGGGAGTTGGCCGCGACCATGGTGGACCTGGGTGCCGCGCACGGCGTGCGAACCGTCGCGCTGCTCACCGACATGGATGTCCCGCTGGGTCGGACGGCCGGCAACGCGCTGGAGGTGGCCGAGGCCGTCGAGGTGCTCGGGGGCGGCGGGCCGTCGGATGTGCGCGAGCTGACGCTGCGGCTGGCCGAGGAGATGCTGGCATTGGCCGGGCTGGAGGTCGATCCCGCCGTTGTGTTGGCCGATGGGCGGGCGATGGATTCCTGGCGGGCGATGATCGCCGCGCAGGGTGGGGATCCCGACGCGACACTGCCCACCGCGGCGCACACGGATGACATCCGCGCCGACGCCTCGGGCGTGTTGATGCGACTGGATGCCCGCGCGGTGGGCGTCGCGGCTTGGCGACTGGGTGCCGGCCGCACCCGGAAGGAGAACCCCGTGTCCGCCGCGGCCGGCGTGGTCATCCACACGCGGCCGGGGGAGTCGGTGCGGGCAGGGCATCCAATACTCACCCTGCACAGCGACGACCCGGCGAAGTTCGCCGCCGCGCGCGAGGCCCTGGCCGGTGCTGTCGACATCGGCCGGTTCAGCCCCGCCCCGCGCCCCCTCGTCCTCGACCGCCTCGGTCCCTGACCCCCTACGCAGAAGTGCGCCGGGCGCGGACGAGTTCACCGAGCAGGGCGGAGGCGCCGAAGCGAAACTGATCAGGCGTCAGGTTGTCGGTGCCGTAGGCCTTGCGGGCCAGTGCCAGGTACTCCAGGGCGGCCTCGACGGTACGCACCCCACCGGAAACCTTGACCCCGACCGGGCGGTCGGTGTGTTCGACCGCGGCGGCCAGCAGGATGCCGGCGACCTGCGGTGTCGCACCGGGCCAGTGCTTACCTCTGCTGGCCTTGCCGGTGCTGGTCTTCAGCATGTCCGCGCCCGCGGCCATCACGGCGTGCGCGGTGGTGGCGATGAGGCCGGGATGCTGGAGTTCACCGGTTTCCAGAATCACCTTCAGCGGCACGTCGCCGATCGCGGCGCGGACCGCGCCCACCTCGACGCCGGCGTGCTCCGGGTGACCGGCCAGCACCGGGCGACGGTCGATGGTCAGGTCGATCTCCTGCGCGCCGGCCGCCACCGCCGCGGCGGCCTGGGCCGCCTTGGTCTGCGGATCGGCCACACCGGAGGGGAACGCGCCGGCCACCGCGGCAAGGCGGATTCCCGTGCCCTGCAGGGCATTTTCCGCGGTCGACAGCAGCGCCGGGTAGATGCACACCGCAGCCACCGGCGGCACCGTGGCGTCCTCCGGGTCGGGTTGTTGGGCATCCCAGCACAGGGCGGTGATCAGCGCCGGGGTGTCGTCGGTGCCCAGCGAGGTCAGGTCCACCAGGCGAATGATCGCGTCGAGGTCGGCCCCGTTCATCGGTGATCCTGTCATCCGGTGATCCTTTCCTGCAGTTCCTCGCCGGCCCCGTCCAGCAACGCCGCCAGCGAGGCGCGGATCGCGGCCAGGTCGAGGAACGGCGGGTCGGCGACCGCGTGCAGATAGATCTTGAGCTTCGGCTCGGTCCCGCTGGGGCGCACGATCGCGCGTACCCGTTCGGTAGTGAGCAGCACGCCCATGGTCGGCGGCAGGTCCGCGAACTGCAACAGGTTCTGTGCCTGCGCCGGGTCACCGGCCAGCGTCCGCGGTGGCGAGTCAAGCAGGGCGTCCAATGCGGCTGCCGCGGCGGCCGGCGAGGTCACCGGCACGCTGCGCGCGACGCTCACGTGCGCCCCGATGCGCGCCGCGATCGAGTCCAGCCGCTCGGCCAGGCGCACGCCGCGGTCCCGGGACTGTGCGGTCATCTCCGCGATGACCAGGGCGGCGGTGATGCCGTCCTTGTCCGCGACGGCTGTGGGGTCCACGCAGTAACCCAGCGCTTCCTCGTAGGCGTAGGCCAATTGCGGCACCCGGGCGAGGTACTTGAACCCGGTGGGGGTGAGCACGCACGGCTGCTCGGCGGCCGCGGCCAGGCGGGCCAACGCCCCGGAGGACACGATCGTGGTGGCCAACACCCCGCCGATCGGGATACGGCGGCTGTAGAGCAAGTGCTCGGCGAGAAGCACGCCGACCTCGTCGCCGGTCAGCCGTCGGTAGTCGACGATCTCGCCGGAGCGGCCCATGACCGGGACCATCACCGCGCACCGATCCCCGTCGGGGTCGTGCGCGAGCACCAGATCCGCCTCGACGTCTAACGCCCGGGCGCGGGCCAGGTCCAGGGCGCCCGGCTCCTCGGGGTTGGGAAAGCGCACGGTCGGGAACGTCGGGTCCGGCGCCGCCTGCTCGGCGACCTCGACTGCGTCCGGGAACCCCGCCGCGGCCCAGGCGCGGTGGAACACCTCGCCCGCCACGCCGTGCAGCGCGGTGTGCACCACCGTGATGCCCCGGGCCCCGGGGTCCAGCAGTCCCACCGCGCGGTCGAGATACGCCCGGGCCACCTCGTCGCCGAGCTGCTCGGCGCCGTCATCGCGCGGCACGTCCACCGCAGCGGGCGACGCGGCGATCAGTGCCGCGATCTCCGCGTCGATCGGCGGCGCCAGCTGCGCCCCGTCGGCCAGGTAGACCTTGTAGCCGTTGTCCGCGGCGGGATTGTGCGAGGCGGTGACCATCACCCCGGCGGCAGCACCGAGGTGCCGGACCGCGAAGGCGAGCACCGGGGTGGGCAACCGGGGCGGCAGCAGCAATACCGGCCGGTTTGCGCCGCGCAGCACGGCCGCGACATCGGCGGCGAACACGTCGGAGTACCAGCGCGCGTCGTGGCCGATCACGACCGGACCGGCCACCTGATGCTGCGTCAGGTATACGGCCAGTCCGGCGGTGGCGCGGATCACCACGGCCCGGTTCATCCGGTTCGGCCCCGCCGCCATCGGCCCGCGCAGGCCCGCGGTGCCGAACGCCAGATCGGTGTCCACCCGGTCTGCCAATTCCGCCGCCGCCACCGGGTCGTGCACGGCGGCATCGGTCAGCGCGGCCAACTGTGCCCGGTCATCCGCGTCCGGGTCGCCGTCGATCCAGGCCCGGGCGCGGTCGATCACGGTCACCGCGGCCATGCCCGCAGCACCCCGTCGAGCAGCGCCCCGAGTTCCCCGGCGGCGGCCCTGCCCACCGCCAACACGTCGGCGTGCGCCACCGCCGCGTCGGACAGCCCGGCGGCGACGTTGGTGACCAGCGAGACACCCAGCACCTCCATGCCCAGGTCGCGGGCGGCGATGGCCTCCAGCGCGGTGGACATGCCGACCAGGTCCGCGCCGAGGATCCCGGCCATGCGCACCTCGGCCGGCGTCTCGTACTGCGGCCCGGCGAACTGCGCGTACACGCCCTCCGGCAAGCCCGGCCGCACCGTGCGGGCCACCGTGCGCAGCCGCTCGGCGTAGGCGTCGGTGAGGTCGACAAATCGGGGGCCAAGTAGTGGGGAGGCGCCGGTCAGGTTGAGGTGATCGGCGATCAGCACCGGGGTGCCGGGCGGCCACTCCGCCCGCAGCGACCCGGCCGCGTTGGTCAACAGCAGCCCGCGGCAACCCGCTGCGGCCAGCGTGCGCACCCCGTGCACCACCGCGGCCACGTCGCGGTCCTCATAGAAGTGGGCGCGCCCGGCCAGCACCGCCACGGTGCGTCCGTCGAGCGGGCCGAGGCAGATCTCGGCGCGGTGTCCGGCCGCGGTCGGCTCCGGGAAACCGGGCAACGCGGCCATGGCCACCGTGGTGTGGACCGGGAGCGAATCCAGCGCCGCGGCCCAGCCGGACCCCAGCACCACGGCGAGGTCGATGGAATCGATCCCGGCCGCCCGGCGCAGTTGCTGGGCTGCGGCCTCGGCGAGGCCATAGGGATCGGACACCGCGGGGCCGACGGCCACGACCTCAGGGACCGACGGACCGGCAGGGCCGGTCGCGCAGCCAGGCGACGTAGTCGTCCGGCGCGCCGGCCTTTTCCGCCGCGTCGGCTATCTGGAACACCACACGCGCCGAGGGCAGCCCACCCTCGTAACCGTCGACCACGTACATCCAGGCCAATTCGTCGCCCTCCAGCGTGGCCACCCGCACCCGGATCTTGTGATAGATGCCGATCGCGGAGCCCTCCCAGCCGTCCAGCGCGCTCTCGTCCTGCGCTGTCACGTCGTAGAGCGCCACGAACACCTGATGGCCGAAGTCCTCCACCACCGTGGTGAGCGGGCCCTCCCAGCCGTGCTCCTCACCGCCGAACGTCAACCGCCACCCGTTGAGCCAGCCGGTGCCCCGTTGCGGCGAATGCGGCGCCAACAGGCCCATGAGGGCCGGGTCGAGATTGGCGCCGTACGCCGCGTAGAGAGCCATGAATGCCAACCCTACGCAGCCTCGCGGCCGAACCCCGGCAACCGGTTGGGAACAATGCGGGGTGTGACGCGAATCGTGGTGGTGGGCGGGGGTCCCGGAGGTTACGAGGCGGCTCTGGTGGCGGCCAGGCTGGGCGCCGAGGTCACCGTGGTCGACCGGGACGGATTGGGCGGTTCGGCGGTGCTCACCGACTGCGTGCCGTCCAAGACGCTCATCGCCAGTGCCGACGCCGCGGGGGCCGCCGGGGCGAGCGGATTGGGCGTGGCGCTGTCCGATCCGACGGTGCATCTGGGTCGGATCAATGCCCGGGTGTTGGAGTTGGCCCGGCAGCAGTCCACGGACATCGCCACCCGCCTGCGCGCCGCCGGGGTGCGGGTGATCCGCGGGCACGGCCGGTTGGACGGGCCGAGCGCGGTTCTCGCCGACGTCGAGGACGACACGCAGCGGCTGTCCGCGGACGCGATTCTGATTGCCACCGGCGCTCACCCGCGGGTGCTGGCCGAGGCACCGCCGGACGGTGAGCGAATCATGACGTGGACTCAGGTTTATGACCTCGCCGAGTTGCCCGAGCATTTGGTGGTGGTCGGCTCCGGGGTGACCGGCGCGGAGTTCGCCGACGCCTATCACCGGTTGGGCGCCCGGGTCACCTTGGTGTCCTCCCGCGACCGGGTGCTGCCCGGCGAGGACGCCGACGCGGCCGCGGTGCTGGAGGCGGCGTTCACCCGCCGGGGCATGACGGTGTTGTCGCGGTCCCGGGCGGCGGGGGTGACCCG
Organism: Sporichthyaceae bacterium; assembly: GCA_036493475.1. Lineage (NCBI taxonomy): Bacteria > Bacillati > Actinomycetota > Actinomycetes > Sporichthyales > Sporichthyaceae > Sporichthyaceae bacterium. The sequence continues at coordinate 11,115 of DASXPS010000124.1, forward strand.
GGTCGGCGACGGGGTGCAGGTGACGCTGACCGACGGGCGCGTGGTGGAGGGCAGCCACTGCCTGATGGCTGTCGGCTCGGTGCCGAACACCGCCGGGTTGGGGTTGGCCGAGGCCGGGGTGCGCTGCACCGAGGCGGGCTTCGTCGACGTCGACCGGGTGTCCCGCACCTCGGCGCGGGGTGTTTATGCGGCCGGGGACTGCACCGGGGTGCTCATGTTGGCCTCGGTCGCCGCGCAGCAGGGCCGCATCGCCATGCAGCACGCGCTGGGTGACGCGGTGCGCCCGCTGGACCTGCACACGGTGGCCGCGAACGTGTTCACCGAACCGGAGATCGCCACCGTCGGCTGGACGCAGGACGCGGTGGAGCGGGGCGAGATCCCGGCGCGCACGGTGACCCTGCCGCTGTCCACCAACCCGCGGGCCAAGATGCAGGGCGTGCGGGACGGTTTCGTGAAGCTCTACTGCCGGCCGGGCACCGGGATCGTGATCGGCGGCGTGGTGGTCGCCCCGCGGGCCAGTGAGTTGATTTTCCCCATCTCGTTGGCGGTGGACGGGCAGCTCTCGGTGGACCAGATCGCCCACGCGTTCACCGTGTACCCGTCGATGAGCGGTTCGGTGGCCGAGGCCGCCCGGTTGTTGCACCTGCCGCCGGACTGACGCTGCGGGGGGCGCCGGGCGGGGCGGGCGCCGGGCGGGGGCGGGCGCCGTCGCTGGGGCGGGGGCCGTCGCTGGGGCGGGGGCCGTCGCTCCGCTCATTCATGAGCGCAGCGAGCACTGTCATACGCCAGGCGTCGTTTTCGCGGCGATTTTGGTCGTCAAAGTGACGTCTGGCGTATGACAGTGCCGCGTTGCATCGAGCGGAAAGCCGGGTTGGGCATGGCCCGGACTGGGCCGTTCGGCCGGTATTCGGCGACGAACGGACGGTTCGGGGTTTGGACCGCAACTCCGGGGTCGGCGTGGCGCGTCCGAGGCATCATCACTGGTTCCAGCCCGGAGCGCGCGATGTCCCTGTTCTCCAGCACGCGGATCACCGTCGACGTGCTCGGCCGGTCGCGCCGTCGTGGCCTGTCGCGCCGCGCGCTGCTCAACGGTCGCCTGTCGCCCGTTCGACTGGCGCGTCAGGTCACCGTGCCGGGCCCCGCCTTCGGGGACCACGACGCTCGGGTAGCCGCGATCGTCGCGCAGCGCCGTCGGATCGCCATGACGGTGCGGGCGCCGCAGTGGTGGTAGTCGGGCGCGGCTGGCGCCCTTAGCTCCGCTTGCGGGCTTTCGCCTGGATGCATTGAGCGTGAGCCCTCGAGGGGGCAGGATGCGGGTCGAACCGGTGACCTGCGCCGGCCGGGCGAGAGGTTGATCGATGGCGTCGTCCGTGGATCCGGCCGAGGGGCGAGTTCCGGGGGGCTACTCCGTTATCCGGGAGCTGGGGGTCGGCCGCTTCGGCCGTGCCGTGCTGTGCCGGGACACCGCCAACCGAGAGATCGTGGTCCGGATCTCGGGCATCGCGGGGGAACGCGCCGCGGCGCTGGAGGCGGAGCTACGCACGGTCGCTGCGGCGGCGTCACACCCCTGTGCGGTGGCTATCCCCAAGGTGTGGAGCGACCCGGAGCTCGGTGTGTGCTTCGAACAGGCCTATTGCCCCGGGGTGGCCGCGGGCCCGGTGGACGCCGAGGCGTTGGCCGTCGGCGGGGTTCGCCTCACCGCCGCGCTGGCGCATGCCCATCGGCTGGGCCTGCTGGACGGGGACCTCCGGCCCGATGACGTGATGCTCGACGCGGACGGGAATTGGTTGCTCGCGGACGCCGGCGTGCTCGACGCCGTGCGCCGGGCCCGTCCCGAGCTCGCGGTCGACCGCGACTCGCTGTTCTCGCCGCGGGAATTGCGTGGGTGGGAGCCACCGGCCGAATCGGCCGACGTGTACTCCCTCGGCGCCACGCTACGGGCGTTGCTCGGCGACAGCCCGGTCGAGGTTGGGATGGACGCGTTATTGGGCCGGATGCTGGCCCCGAACCCCGCGGACCGTCCGGCGCTCGTCGAGGTGGACGAGGTGCTGCGGGCCGAGGTGCCCTCGGCCGCGCAGGCTGCCCTGCCCCCGCCCCCGGCGGGTCCGCGGCCGGCGCCGCCGCCGCCCCGGCCCGCGATTCGGGTCGCGTCGGTGGCGTCGGTCGCAGCTGCGGCGGGTAGCCGCCGGCGGATGCTGGCCGTGGCCGGGGCCATCGGTGCGGTGTTCGTGGTCGCGGCTGGTGGGGTGGCGGTCGCGAACAGTGGGGGCAATCACGGGTCGGCAACGGCGGCTGCAGCCACGGCCTCGCTAGCGCCCAGCGCGAGCCCGACAGCGGGCGTCGCTTCTGCCGAGGCAACCCTCACGCCCTACATAGATGCCCTCAAGATTGGTCCGAATGCGAAGGGGAGCACCGACTTCCGGCTGTTCGTCACGTACGAGATGCCGGGGATGCCCTCCCAGGTGCATCAGTGGCAGGTTTTCGCGATCAACCCGCAGACCAAGGCCAGTACGCCGCAGGGATACGCGCCCGCGCAGTTCCCGACATCGGCCTCGCCCAAGGGGCCACGTGGAGGGTGGCAGTACACGTACCGGTTGAAAGCGGGGACTCCGTTCAATTCGTGCGTGCAAGTCCGGACTGACACCTACGCCACGGCCACCGCTCCAGCCGTGGGGTATCCCTCGAGGCAGGCGTGCGCGAGCGCAGCGGGTGTGAAGCAGGCCGATAAGGCGTTGGCGGCGGCGAAAGCCGCAGCCGCTAAGCAAGCTAAGGCAAAGAAGGCGGGGGCCAAGAAGGGCTAGGGGCCGGTCAGCCTCGGTTCAGCGTCTGGCTCAGCGACTGGTCGGCCTGCTGGAACGTCTCCGCGGCCTTGTGGAGGTACCGGCCCATCTGGTCCAGGCCGTCAATGGTGCTCTTCGCGCCGTGGGTGAACTCCTGGTAGGCGTGCTCGAACTGCTTGCTCGACGCGTCCGTCACATAGCCGCCGTTGACCAGGCTGTTGACGAGCTTCTGCAGCTCTTCGAGCTTGGCCTGGATCTCCTGCTGGCCGGAGGTGAGCCGGGTGGCCGCGGACTTCATCTCTTCGTAGGTGACGTTCACGTTGGCCATGTCGGACTCCCCGCGCTGGTATCGAGACGGCGCTTGCACTCTGCCGCACCGCGCGCCCGCCCACAACCGCTTGTTGTCACCTGACGAACGCCTGTTGCCCGCCGGGTCCCGGCGCGCAATTGTTGCCCGCAGCATCGGCCGCGGATTGGGGACAACGTGCAGCTGCGCCTGAGCGTGAATCAGGAAGGTGGCTCCGCCACCGATCTGTTGATCGACGCCGACGCCGGCGTGACCATCGACGGGCTGGCGGCGGAGATCGCCCGCAGCGTGGGCGGCTCGGCGTCGCCTGAGCTGTTCCTCGACGGGGTGCGGCTCGATCCGGCGACGGCGCTGGGTGATTCGCCGATCCGCGACGGCATCGTGCTCGGCGTCGGGACGCCTGCCCGGGACGCGGGCCCGCTCGGGCCGGGGGTTTTCGAGCTGCGCGTGGTGGGCGGGCCCGGTGCGGGTGAGGTGTACCGCCTCGGGCCCGGCACGTACCCGATCGGCGGGGCGGCCTCGGATTGGATCCGGCTGGCCGACAGTGCCCTGCCGGCGGCGACGCTGACCGTGGAGGTCGCCGAGAGCGGCACTGCGACGGTGACAGTGGCGGGCGAAGCGCGGCTGGAGGAAACCCCGCTCAAGGGTGTGACGACCCCGTGGCCGAGCGGGCATTTGCTGGCCGTGGGTCGGGTGTTGTTGGAGGCGGCGCTGCCGGACTTCCCGGACGCGGCGCTGCACGTCTCCGAGGACGGGACGGGCCTGGACTACAGCCGCCCGCCGCGGCTCGCGCCGCCGGAGCGTAAGAACCAGTTCGCCCTGCCCGCCGCGCCCAAGGCCAACGAGCGCCGCCCGCTGCCCTGGGTGATGGCCGTGGTGCCGCTGATCGGCGCGGTGGCGCTGGCCGCGGTCACCAAGCAGACCACATTCCTGGCCCTCGCCCTGCTCAGCCCCATCTCCATGATGGCCAATCACTTCAACGAGCGGCGCACCGGAAAGCAGTCCTACGCGCGCACGGTCGAGGAGTACCAGCGCCGCCGCGACGCGATCGTGGCCGACGCCGAGGAGGCGCTGGCCACCGAGCAGGCCGCGCACCGCGCCGACTGCCCGGACCCGGCGTTGGTGGCGCTGCTGGCCACCGGCCCCCGCCAGCGGCTGTGGGAACGTCGCCACTTCGACCCGGACTGCGGGTTGGTCCGGCTCGGCACCGGGACGCTGCCCAGCGAGGTCGTGCTGACCGATCCCGACGTCGAGGAGCACCGCCGCCGCGAGCCACTGCCGATGCACGACGTGCCGATCACGGTGCCGTTGCGCACGTTCGGCGTGCTCGGGTTGGCCGGCCGGGCCGCGGACGTTCGCGCGCTGGCCTGTTGGGTGGTCGCGCAGAGCGCGGCCCTGCACAGCCCGACCGACCTGGGCATCTGCGTGCTCGCCGAGCCGGCCGCGGCACCGGCCTGGGGGTGGGTGCGCTGGTTGCCGCACGCCCGCCCGCGCAATGGGCAGGACACGCTCGCGCTGCTGGGCACGAGCACCCAGTCCGTCGCGCAACGGGTCGCCGAACTCGGGGCCCTGCTGGCGGAGCGTCAGGAAGAGCTGCGCAAGGCCGGGGTGACCGGGCGGCTGAACGTGCCCGACGTGCTGGTCGTGATCGACGGTTCCCGACGTTTGCGTTCCCTCCCCGGTGTGCCGCAGTTGCTCGAACACGGGCCGACCGTGGGCATTCACCTGCTGTGTCTGGAGAGCGAGGGTCGGTTCCTGCCCGAGGAGTGCAAGGCGGTCGGGATTATCAGCCAGAACGGCAATCTGTCGATGCGTCAGTCCGGAGCGGAGGGCATCGCGACCATCCGTCCGGACCTGGTCACCCCGGCCTGGTGCGAGAGGGTCGCCCGGGGCATGGCCGCGTTGCGCGACGTGTCCCATGACGACGACGCGACCCTGCCGGACGCCGCGCGGCTGCTCGACGTGCTCGGCCTGGCCAGCCCCACCGCGGACCGGATCGCCTCCGGCTGGGCCACCGGCGGGACGAGCACCCGCGCCGTGGTCGGCATCAGCCTGGACGGCCCGTTCGCCCTGGACCTACGCCGCGACGGTCCACACGGCCTGATCGCCGGCACCACCGGTTCGGGCAAGTCCGAACTGTTGCAGACCATCGTCGCCTCGCTCGCGGTAGCGAACCGGCCGGACGCGATGACCTTCGTGCTGGTCGACTACAAGGGCGGTAGCGCCTTCGCGGAGTGCGCGCGGTTGCCGCACACGGTGGGCATGGTCACCGACCTCGACGCGGGCCTGGTGCGCCGGGCGCTGGACTCGCTGGTCGCCGAACTGCAGCGCCGCGAGCACACCTTGGCCGCGGCCAAGGCGAAGGACCTGGAGGCCTATCTCGAGGCGCGACGGCGTAACCCCGAGTTGGCAACGATGCCCCGCCTGGTCATCGTCATCGACGAATTTGCCACCCTGGTCAGGGAATTGCCGGACTTCGTCACCGGTCTGGTGAACGTCGCGCAGCGGGGTCGATCCCTCGGTATCCACCTGTTGCTCGCGACCCAGCGGCCCTCCGGTGTGGTGTCCCCGGAGATCCGGGCCAACACCAACCTACGCATCGCGCTGCGGGTCACCGACGCGTCGGAGAGCAGCGACGTGATCGAGACCCCGGACGCCGCGCGCATCCCCAAGTCCGCGCCCGGCCGCGCCTACGTCCGGCTCGGGGCCGCCGCGTTGGTGCCGTTCCAGACCGCGCGGGTCGGCGCTCGGGCGCCGGGTCGCCGCGCCGTCGCTGCCCCGCCGCCGTTCATCACGGCGCTGGCCCCGGCCGAGTTCGGTGACGCCGCGCCACACCGTCCGCGCGAAGTGGCCGTCGACGAGACGCCGGTGACCGATCTCGCCGAATTGGTCGACGCCATCAGCGAAGCCGCCGTCCAGTTGGGCCTGGCCAGCCAACCCAGCCCGTGGCTGGCCCCGCTGCCGACGCAGGTGACCGTGGCCGACCTGGACGCCGCGGCGAAGCCGAGCGAACGCGATGGCGGGCTGCGCCCGGCTCCGTTCGCGCTGGTGGACCTGCCCGACACGCAGTCCCGCGAGGCCGACACCATTGACCTGGCGACCTTCGGGCACCTGTTCGTGGCGGGATCGCCGCGCACCGGTCGGTCCCAGACGCTGCGCACCATCGCCGGGTCCCTCGCGGCGCGCAACAGCGCCGCGGACGTGCATCTGTTCGGCCTGGACTGCGGCAACGGTGCGCTGTTGCCGTTGGCCGGACTGCCGCACTGCGGGGCGGTGGTGCGGGCCGCGGAGACCGAGCGGGTGGAACGCCTGCTCACCAAATTCGCCGATGCCGCGCGGGATCGGATGCGCCTGCTCGGCGAGGGGAACGTCACCGACATCGGCGAGCAACGCGCCTCGGCGCCGGCGGCCGAACGGCTGCCGCACCTGGTGTTGCTGATCGACCGATGGGAGGGCTTCGTCGCCTCTCTCGGTGACCGGGACGGCGGTTCGTTGACCGACCGGGTGATGCGCCTGGCCCGCGAGGGTGCCGCGTTGGGTATTCACCTGATCATCTCCGGCGACCAGACGCTGCTCGGCGGTCGGATGGGTTCGTTGACGGACCGCAAGGTCGTACTGGGGCTGGCCGACAAGGGCGACTTCGGGTTGATCGGGATCAACGCGCGCACGGTGCCGGACGCGCTGCCGCCCGGCCGCTGCTACCGCGCCCCCGGCGGTGCGCAGGCCCAGATCGCCTTGCTGGATGCGGATCCAGCCGGTGCGGCGCAGGCCGACGCGCTGGCCCGGATCGGCGCGGAGGCCCGGGAGCGGGATGGCGAAATCCCCGAGAACCTGCAGCCGTTCGCGGTCGACGTGCTGCCCTCGCACATCACGTTCGAGGCGGCGTGGCAGTTGCGCCCGGCCGGCCACGCGCCGGGTTGGGCGCTGGTCGGGGTGGGTGGTGACCGACTGACCGCGATCGGCGTGGACCTGCTCGAGGGCACCCCGGCGTTTCTCATCGGCGGCCCGCCGCGGTCGGGCCGCAGCACCGCGTTGCACGCCGTCGCGGCGTCTTGTCTGGCGAGTGGGGTCCGGGTGCTGGTGATGACCCCGCGGCCCTCGCCCCTGGCGGGGTTGGCCGGCCGGGACGGCGTGGTCGCCGTCGAGGCCGACCCGGCACCGGAGGTGCTGCGCGACGCCATCGCCGCGGGCGGCCCACTGGTCGTGCTCGTCGACGACGCCGAACTACTGCGCGACGCCGCGGCCTCGGCGGAGTTGTCGGAGATCGTGCGCCGCACCTATCCCTCGGTGGCAGTGGTCGCGGCCGGCGACCCCGATGGCTTGGGCACCGGCTTCTCCGGCTGGCAGGTCGAGGCCCGCCGAGCCCGCCGCGGCCTGCTGCTGTCTCCGCAGAACCTCGCCGACGCCGACCTGATCGGGGTGCGGATCGCGCGCACGTCGATCGGCAACCCGATCGAGCCGGGGCGCGGGCTGTTGCATCTGGGGGACGCTCAGTTGTTGACGGTGCAGGTGCCGCAGGCGTAGCTGTCCAGTCAATGCTCTTGCCTGAGTGGGTGCCAGAGAGCAAGATCGCCGCCGTGAAGGGACCGTTGTCGTTGGCGTTCGACGCGGCTGAGGCGCTTCAGGAAGCGACCGCCGAGCGACTACCCCGCAGCAAGGCCGTCGGGCCGGACCCCATGATCGACTACACCGTGCCCATCAACAATGACGCACTGCACGCCGCGATCGATGCGCAAGCTCGGGACAACACGTCGCAGACGGAGAAGGCACTGCACCTTGCCCTGGCTCGAGCGGTCTACCTGGGCTGGGCCCAGCCGCATCTGATTTCCATCCGACGACCCGACGGCGTCCGCCTGGTTCCGCCCGGCCTGAAGATTCGCCCGGTCCGCCCCCGGATACCCGACTCGCCGCTGCTCGTTTATACCGACGAACGGTTCATGACATCTGCGGAAGCACGTGACCTGCAAGTGCTCTACGCGTGGGAGGTGTTCTCCGACGCCCTCGTGGGGAACGGATCCGGGGTGCTGGTCAACATCGGCGACGACGCCCCTACCGTTCAACTGACACCTGCGCATTGCCGCAAGATTCGCCGCTTGCTGGGCAGGTCCGGGCAGGGTCCGCTGAAGTGGCCCGCCGGCTGGCCGAAGCCAGAGGACAGAACGCCGGGTGCGGGCGACGGCTGACCGGGCTGTCACTTGCGGCGTTGCTGCTCTTCCCATTCTTCGCTCGCGATGTCATCACAACCCAAGGAAACGCTTCCGCGGAAGCGCCTTGGTGCGACCACCGCCGCATCCCCTCATGGCGCGCCGGGCCATCACGGCGTACGGATAGCCCCACACGCCATGAGAGGACGGGGGGTCGGTCAGTCCTTGATCTCGCAGAGCACCGAGCCGCTGGTCACCGTCGCCCCGACCTCGGCGGTCAGGCCGGTGATGGTGCCCGCCTTGTGGGCGTTCAGCGGCTGCTCCATTTTCATCGCCTCGAGCACCACGATCAGGTCGCCGGCGGCCACCTGAGCGCCTTCTTCCACCGCGACCTTGACGATGGTGCCCTGCATCGGGGAGGTCAGCGAATCACCGGTCGCGGCGGCGGTTTTGCCGCCGCCCATCTTGCGGGCTTTCTTCGCCGGTCCGGCGGTGGCCGGGGTCGCGGCGGCGAAGCCGGCGGGCAGTACGACCTCGAGGCGCCGCCCGCCCACCTCGACGGTGATTGCCTCCCGGGCGGCCGGCTCCGGGGCCTCGCCCGGGGCGCCGCCGTACGGGATGAGCTGGTTGTCGTACTCGGTCTCGATCCAGCGGGTGTGCACCTTGAACGGACCCTTGGCGGGCGCGAAGGCCGGGTCGGACACCACCGCGGCGTGGAACGGGATCACCGTCGGCATGCCGTCGACGACGAACTCGGCCAGCGCGCGACGCGAACGCTCCAGAGCCTGCTGCCTGCTGGCGCCGGTGACGATCAGCTTCGCGATAAGTGAGTCGAAGTTGCCGGGAATGGTCTCGCCGACCTCGTAGCCGGAATCCAGTCGCACGCCCGGGCCGGTCGGCGGCTTCCAGGCGGTCAGCGTGCCGGGTGCGGGCAGGAAGCCGCGGCCGCCGTCCTCGGCGTTGATGCGGAACTCGATGGAGTGGCCGCGGATCTCCGGGTCGTCGTAGCCCAGCGCCTCACCGTCGGCGATGCGGAACATCTCGCGCACCAGGTCGATGCCGGTGACCTCCTCGGACACACAGTGCTCGACCTGAAGCCGGGTGTTGACCTCGAGGAAGGAGATGGTGCCGTCCTGCCCGACGAGAAACTCGCAGGTCCCCGCGCCGATGTAGCCGGCCTCGCGCAGGATCGCTTTGGAGGAGTTGTACAGCTCGTCCATCTGAGCCTGCGTCAGGTACGGCGCAGGGGCCTCTTCGACAAGCTTTTGGTGCCGGCGCTGCAGCGAGCAGTCACGGGTGGAGACGACGACCACGTTGCCGTGCGAGTCGGCCAGGCACTGGGTCTCGACGTGCCGCGGGCGGTCCAGATACCGCTCGACGAAGCACTCGCCGCGACCGAACGCGGCCACCGCCTCGCGGACCGCGGACTCGTAGAACTCGGGTATCTCGTCGAGGTCGCGGGCCACCTTCAGGCCCCGTCCGCCGCCGCCGAACGCCGCCTTGATGGCGATCGGCAGGCCGTGCTCCTTGGCGAAGGCGACGACCTCGTCGGCGCCGGAGACCGGGTCCGCGGTACCGGCCACCAGCGGGGCGCCGGCCTTCTGCGCGATGTGGCGGGCCTTGACCTTGTCGCCCAGCCCGACGATCGCCGCGGGCGGCGGACCGATCCAGGTCAGCCCCGCGTCGATCACCGCCTGCGCGAAGTCGGCGTTCTCGGCCAAAAAGCCGTAGCCGGGGTGCACCGCGTCCGCACCGGACTTGGCGGCGGCGTCCAGGATCTTGTCGATGACCAGGTACGTCTCGCCGGGCGTGGACCCGCCCAGCGCGAACGCCTCGTCGGCGACGCGGACGTGCAGCGCCTCGCGGTCCGGGTCGGCGTAGACCGCCACGCTGCCGATACCCGCGTCCCGACAGGCCCGGGCCACCCGGACGGCGATTTCTCCGCGGTTGGCGATGAGCACCTTGCGCACGCACGACCTCCTCGTTGTCCGGCGAGTCTATTGAGCCGCTGACCTGGCCCGGCCGGGCGGTGCGCGGGGGCATTACCGTGGAGTACCCGGATCGTCTAGGTGGTGGTCACATGAGCGAGCTTGCGAGCTCATCAATGAACACAGTGCGACCGTGCCTCATCGGCGCACCGAGGAACGAGGTGCGGCGATGAGCTTTGCCCTCTCCGCGGAGCACGAAGCGTTCCGCAAGGTTGTCCGCGACTTCGCCGAGAAGGAAATCGCCCCCAATATCGAGGCCTGGGAGCAAGCCGGCGGGCTGCCCGCGCAGGCCGTGCTGGGCATGGGCGAGCTGGGCCTGTTCGGACTGACCGCGGCCGAGGAGTACGGCGGCGGCGGCGGGGACTTCACCAGCCTGTGCGTGGCGCTGGAGGAGATCGGCCGGGTCGACCAGTCCATCGGCATCACGCTGGAGGCCGGGGTCGGCCTGGGCATCAACCCGATCGCCACCTTCGGCACCGCGGCGCAGAAGGAACGCTGGCTGCCGGACCTGGTGGCCGGCCGGACGCTGGCCGGGTTCGGGCTCACCGAGCCGGAATCCGGCTCGGACGCCGGGGCCACCCGCACCAAGGCGCGGGCGGAGAACGGCGAGTGGGTCATTGACGGCGCCAAGGCGTTCATCACCAACTCCGGACACGAGCTGACCTCGCTGGTCACCGTCACCGCGCGCACCGGGTCGATGGAGGACTCCTCGGCGGAGATCTCCACGATCATCGTCCCGTCCGGCACCTCCGGGTTCACCGCGGAACCGGCCTACCGCAAGCTCGGCTGGCACCTGTCCGACACCCATCCACTCAGCTTCGACAACTGCCGGGTGCCCGAGGCCAACCTGCTCGGCCCGCGGGGCCGCGGGTTCGCGCAGTTCCTGGCCACGCTGGACGACGGCCGGGTGGCCATCGCGGCGTTGGCGCTCGGGTTGTCCCGGGCCTGCCTGGAGCACTCGGTGGCCTACGCGAACTCGCGCCGCTCGTTCGGGGTGCCGATCGGGCGCAAGCAGGGCGTGGCCTTCCAACTCTCCGACCTCGCCGTGGCCGTCGAGGCCTCCCGGTTGCTGGTCTACAAGGCGGCATGGCTGAAGGACTCCGGGGCGCCGATGAAGGAGTTCAAGCAGGCCGCGTCGATGGCCAAGCTGTATGCCACCGAGGCCGCGGTCACCGCCACCCGCACCGCCACGCAGGTGTTCGGCGGCTACGGCTTCATGGAGGAGTACCCGATCGCCCGGTTCTACCGGGACGCGAAGGTGCTGGAGATCGGCGAGGGCACCTCGGAGGTGCAGCGCATGCTGATCGGGCGGGGGCTCGGGCTACCGGTTGAGTAACCAGGGTGGTTGTCCACCGTCGGTGAAGATCCGGCTGCGTTCCAGCCAGCCGGTCGTCACCTCGCCGTCCCATTGCACGCGTACGGGACAGTCGGTCATGACTTTGCGCCCCGGCGCGCGGTCTCTGCCGAAGAAGAAGTCGTTGGGCTGACCCAGGGTCAGCGTCACCCCGTGCAGCACCTCGACGTCGATGGGGCGGTGCTCGGCGAAGGTGATGGTGCCACCGGGCGGGTTGCCGATAACCTCGTCGAAGCCCGGCGTGCTCTGCGGCACCGCGGAGGTCAACACGCCGTCGTGCAGGACCGCGCCCTCACTGGTCGCCAGCCGGCCGTCCGGGGTATGGACCCGCAGCAGGCTGAACGCGCGTCCGCTGGGGAAGATCGCGTGCGCCCACACGTGCCCGCCCAGCCCGGCCAGGTCCCGCTTGCCGGTGCTGTGGTCGCGATACCCCGTGGTGTCGATCGGATAGGTCGTCCCGGCCGCGGTGACGGTGCCGCGCCAGTGGCCGTGCTGCTCGTAGTGGGTCTCGCCCAGGCTGTGCATCGCGCCCATGTCCCAGATCGGGGTGGCCGAGGTGAAGGTCAAATCGATGTCCAGACCGACCACCTCGCCGTCGACGATCCGGTCCGCGGCCAGCTCCGCGCGACCGGTGGGGCGCCCGGCGCCGCGGAAGCGGACGTCCCAGCGGCGCATCGGCTCCCGACAGGTCAGGCTCAGCGGCCCGCTGCCGATACCGTCCGCACCCGGTCCCACCGCCTTGGCGACCACCAGGGTCTCGCCGGGCAGGTAGGCGACCGCCCAACTGCGCCACAGCTCCGGCCCGGCCGGGGAGCGGCCCAGGTGCAGCAGCACGCCCACGCCGACGGCCGGGTCGAACCCGTCCCAGGCGAAGTTCTCGCTCCACAGCGGGACGTTGGCCGGCCGGGTGTGCAGGCCCTCCAGGGCGAGTTCGTGGTCGGATGCCATGGATTCCTAGTCCCCGCCGCCGTCGGTGGCAACCAGCCGCCGCAGCGCTGGGAATACGTTGCCCACCTTGCCCAGCAGGTACCGCCCGTAGCTGCCGGTGAACTCGTGCACGCTCGCGTTGTCCCAACGGGTGTCCCGGTCTTCGGCGAGGGCGCCCTGCCCGACCGGACGCACGTCAGCATCCCGGGCGGAGTCGAAGAACAGCGGCCGGCAATGGCGCGAGGCTGATGACCGGGATGCCCTGCACGGCCTCAGTCTTTCGTCCACAGCGAGGGCCACGCGATGCCCAGCTCGGCGAGCAGGCGGCGCAGCAGCGGCAGGGAAACGCCGACGACGTTGTGGTGGTCGCCGTCGATGCGCTCAACGAATGCCCCGCCCAGGCCGTCGACGGTGAAGGCGCCCGCGACCCACAGCGGTTCCCCGGTGGCGACGTACGCGTCGATCTCGGCGTTGCTGACGTCGGCGAAATACACGGTGGTGGAGGCGACCTCGCCGACCCGGCGGCCGGTGGCGGGCTGGATGACGCAGTGGCCGGTGTGCAGGATGCCGGCACGGCCGCGCATGGCCTGCCAGCGCGCCCGGGCCACGTCCGGAGTTACCGGCTTGCCCAGCGCCCGCCCGTCGAGCTCGAGCAGCGAGTCGCAGCCGAGCACCACGGCGCCCTCGGAATCGGCGAGGCGGCCGGCTACCGCGGCGGCCTTGAGCTCGGCCAACCGCTGCGCAGTGGCCGCCGGGGTCGGTTCGGTGATGCCGTCCTCGGCGACGTCGCTGACGATCACCTCGGGATCCATCCCCGCCGCGCGCAACGTGGCCAGCCGGGCCGGGGAAGCCGAGGCGAGGACGAATCGCGGGCGCGGGCTCACGCGGGCATTCTCGCGGGCCGCGGGTTTGTCAGGATGGGGGTATGCCCCACTACCGAGTCGGCGGTGAGATCCCGCCCAAGCGGCACACCCAGTTTCGCCGGCCCGACGGCAGGCTGTATCACGAGGAGTTGATGGGCGCCGAGGGCTTCTCCTCGGACTCCACGCTGCTCTATCACGCCGAGGTGCCCTCGGCGGTGGTGGCGAGCCGACCGTGGGAGCTGCCCGAGCAGTGCACGGCGCCCAACCATCCGCTGCGGCCGCGGCACCTGCGGTTGCATCTGCTGGGCGGGGACGGGGCCGATGCAGTGACGGGCCGTCAGCTGGTGCTGGGCAATGGCGACGTGCGGATCTGCTACGCCGTGGCGTGCGTGGCCTCGCCGCTGTATCGCAACGCGATCGGCGACGAGTGCGTGTTCGTCGAGTCCGGGACGGCGACGGTGGAGACGGTGTTCGGCGCGATCGAGGCCGCGACCGGGGACTACCTGGTGATTCCGCGCGGGACCACCCACCGGTGGGTGCCGAGGGGGCCGGAGCCGCTGCGGCTGTACGCGATCGAGGCCAACTCGCACATCACCCCGCCCAAGCGGTACCTGTCCGCCCGCGGGCAGTTCCTGGAGCACTCGCCGTACTGCGAGCGGGATCTGCGCGCGCCGGGTCCGCCGCTGCAGGTGGAGGGCAACGACGTCGAGGTGTACGTGAAGCACCGCGGCAGCACGGGTCTGATGGGCAGCCTGGTCACCCAGGCCGGCCACCCCTTCGACGTCGTCGGCTGGGACGGCTGCCTGTATCCGTATGCGTTCAACGTCGCGGACTTCGAGCCGATCACCGGGCGGGTGCACCAACCGCCGCCAGTGCATCAGGTGTTCGAGGGCGACAACTTCGTGGTGTGCAACTTCGTGCCACGCAAGGTGGACTATCACCCGCTGGCCGTGCCGGTGCCCTACTACCACTCGAACACCGATTCCGACGAGGTCATGTTCTACGTGGCCGGGAATTACGAGGCCCGCAAGGGATCCGGGATCGCGGTGGGCTCGGTGTCGCTGCACCCCGGTGGGCATGCCCACGGCCCGCAACCCGGTGCCGCGGAGGCCTCGTTGGGGGCAGAGCGGTTCGACGAACTCGCGGTTATGGTGGACACCTTCCGTCCGTTGGAGTTGGGTGTGGCGGCAACCGCGTGTGAGGACCCGGATTACGCGTGGTCCTGGGCGGGGCGCCGGTTGTGAGCGAGCGCAAGGAGCTGGTCAGCTCACTGCTGACGACCTCGCTGGACAAGGCTCTCGGCGCGCAGGCGCCATTGGCCAAGGCGTACGTCCGCCGCGAGCAGCCCAACGCGACGCCGGCGGAGGTGCTCGCCGAGGCTGAGCGGCGTTTCCTCAACATCGTCACCACCATCGGCGCCGCGGCCGGCGCGTCGGCCGCCGTACCCGGTGTGGGCACCGCCGCCGGGCTGGTCGCCAACCTCGCCGAGGTCGGCGCATTCGTGGAGGCCAACGTGTTCTTCGTGCTGATCGTCGCGGAGATCCACGGCCTGCTGCCCGACGATCCCGAGACGCGCCGCGCGCTGGTGCTCGCGTCGTTGCTGGGGGATGTGTCGACGTTGCTCATCCGGGAGGTCGGTGGTCCCGCGCAGCACTGGGCCCGGCAGATCGTGGAACGCATGCCCAGCGGGGTGCTCGGTCCCACGAACCAAGCACTCGGCCGTAAGTTCCTCACCCGCTGGGGTGCCCGGCAGGGCGCGCTGGTGTTGGGGCGGGAACTCCCGATGCTGATCGGCGCGGGCATCGGGGGTGCGGGCAACCGGGCGCTGGCGAGGGCCACGGTGAAGGGGACCCGGGAGGTCTTCGGCCCGCCGCCGGATGAGTGGGGCGTGTTCAAGGTGACATCGCTTCAGTAGCCCGGTATCTGCACGGGCTATTCGTTCGCCCGCATCGGTCAAACGGGCCGGTACTCGATGGGCCGTTCGCCCGGGAATCCCGGCGATCGACCGATTTCGAGGCCCCCCAGCAACGCGCACTCCGGTGAGGGCGTCAGAAGATCAGGTGGCTTTCGAGGGAGTTGTGTTGAGAGGCCTGTGTTCTGACCGCGAGGTCACAGGGCTGCTGTTTGGCGCCCACCTCGACATGACCGACGGCATCACGGGTGTCGAGCGGGGCATCGAACTGCGGGGCATGGTGGCTCGTCCGGCGACGAACCGGCTGGCGCGTCCGCGTGCCCACCGGTTCCGTCTGCTCGTTCCCGAGGCCAGTGCGATCGAACTGGAGGACGGCGTGGGCGTCATGGTGTTCGGCAAGGTGGTCCACGACCTGCGGGCGCAAACGCTCACGGTGTCCGGGCCGCTGCCGGTGGTGATCCGCGTCTTCACCACCGCCGATGAATTCGACCTCGAGGTCGAGGACAAGAGCGCGGGTCGCTGGCGCGATCTGTTCTGACCGCGACGCGGCTGCCTGGCGTGACCAACGTCTGGGCGACTGCACGGCGCCACCCCCGTCCCGACCAACGAACCGGACCGGGGGAGCCCCGCAGGCATCAGCAGCGCCAGGCGCTCGCCCGCCACGCGCCGGCGCCCGGACGCACCGGCCTGCGCAGCAGTGGCTCGCGGTTCCGCCACGCGGAGGGCACCTCGGGTTCGGACTTCACCGGCGCGCCGGAACGTGCAGCTACCACCGCGAGCAGCGCGGCGAGTTCCTCGTCGCTCGGCTCGCCGCGCACAATGCGCAGCACAGGGTGCCCACTTGGGCCCGTGGGACTCACAGCGGAATGTTGCCGTGCTTGCGCGGCAGCGACGTCTCGCGCTTGTTGCGCAACGTGCGCAGCGCCCGGATGACCTGACCCCGGGTCTGCGACGGCTCGATCACCGCGTCCACGTAGCCACGCTCGGCGGCGATGTAGGGGTTGGCGAGGTGGTCCTCGTACTCGGTGATCAGCTCCTTGCGGCGGGACTCCGGGTCAGCGGACTCCGCCAGGTCCTTGCGGTACAGGATGTTCACCGCGCCCTGCGCTCCCATCACCGCGATCTGCGCGGTCGGCCAGGCGAAGTTCAGGTCCGCGCCCAGGTGCTTGGAACCCATGACGTCGTACGCGCCGCCGTAGGCCTTGCGGGTGATCACCGTGACCTTGGGCACGGTGGCCTCGACGTAGGCGTAGATCAGCTTCGCGCCGCGGCGGATGATGCCGTCCCACTCCTGCGAGGTGCCCGGCAGGAAGCCCGGCACGTCGACGAAGGTCAGGATCGGCACGTTGAACGCGTCGCAGGTGCGCACGAAGCGCGCGGCCTTCTCCGAGGCGTTGATGTCCAGGCAACCGGCGAACTGCATGGGCTGGTTGGCCACCACGCCGACGGCGTGCCCGTCCACCCGGCCGAACCCGATGATGACGTTCGGCGCGTACAGCGGCTGCACCTCGAGGAACTCGCCGTCGTCGAGCACCTTCTCGAAGACCGAGTGCATGTCGTAGGGGGTGTTCGCCGAGTCCGGGATGAGTGTGTCCAGCGCCCGGTCCTCGTCGTTCACCTCGAGGTCGGTGGCCGCGTCGAAGACCGGCGGATCCTCCAGGTTGTTGCTGGGCAGGTAGGACAGGATCGCCTTGACGTACTCCAGGGCGTCCTGTTCGTCCGCGCCCATGTAGTGCGCGTTGCCGCTCTTGGTGTTGTGCGCGCGCGCACCGCCGAGGTCCTCGAAGCTGACCGTCTCCCCGGTCACGGTCTTGATCACCTCCGGGCCGGTGATGAACATGTGGGAGGTCTGGTCGACCATCACCACGAAGT
Organism: Sporichthyaceae bacterium; assembly: GCA_036493475.1. Taxonomy (NCBI): domain Bacteria; kingdom Bacillati; phylum Actinomycetota; class Actinomycetes; order Sporichthyales; family Sporichthyaceae; species Sporichthyaceae bacterium. Next base: position 28,262 of record DASXPS010000124.1, read on the forward strand.
CGGTGATCGCGGGGGAGTAGACGTGCCCGCCGGCGCAGGTGCCCATGATCAGCGAGATCTGCGGGACCACGCCGGAAGCCTTCACGTTGCGCGTGAAGATCTCGCCGTAGAGGCCGAGGGAGGCCACGCCCTCCTGGATCCGGGCACCGGCGCCCTCGTTGATGCCGATGATCGGGCACCCGGTCTTGATCGCCAGGTCCATGATTTTGACGATCTTCTCGCCGTACACCTCGCCCAGCGAGCCGCCGAAAACCCCGAAGTCCTGGGAGAACACGCACACCTGGCGGCCGTCGATGGTGCCGTAGCCGGTGACCACGCCGTCGCCGTACGGCCGGTTGCGCTCCAGCCCGAACGCCGTCGAGCGGTGCCGGGCGAACTCGTCCAGTTCCACGAACGAGCCGGAGTCCATCAGCACGGCGATCCGCTCCCGGGCGGTCATCTTGCCCTTGGCGTGCTGCTTCTCCACCGCCTTGGCCGAGGCGGCGTGGATGGCCTCCTCCTGCCGCACCGCCAGCTCGGCAATCTTGCCCGCGGTGGTGTGGATGTCGATGTCGTGCGAATCCGGCGGGGAGTCGGGAAGCTCGTCGAGAGCCGGTTCGGCCACGGATCACCTCGGGGAAAGACGGTGCAGAGTCGTTGCGAGCTTATTGAGGGCCCCGTGGCGCGCACCGGGCGCCCCGTGCGCCCCCTACGCTGGCGCTCGTGGCTCTGGACGCCGTGACCCTGCCGGACGGCTGGCAGTTGCAGGTGGTCGTCGAGACCGACTCCACCAATGTGGACCTGCGCGAGGCCGCCAGGGCGGGCACGGCGAGGCCAGGGCAGGTTTTGATCGCGATCCACCAAAGGGCCGGGCGCGGGCGGTTGGATCGGCGCTGGGAGTCCGAGCCGGGCACCGGGCTGACGTTCTCCGTGCTGGTCGACCCGAGCCCGGTGGGCGTGGCGTTGTGGGGGTGGTTGCCGCTGCTCGCCGGCCTGGCGATGGCCGAGGGCGCGGGCGCCGCCGCCGGTGTTCGGCTGCGGGTGAAGTGGCCCAACGACGTGCAGTCACCCGACGGTCGCAAGGTCGCCGGGATCCTGTCCGAGCGGGTGGACACGGCCGAGGGGCCGCGCGCGGTGGTCGGCATCGGGCTGAACGTCAGCAGCACGCCGGAGCAGCTACCCGTGCCCACCGCCGGGTCGCTGGCCATGGCCGGGGGCACGGTGGATGACCCCGGCGCGATCCTGAGCGCGGTGCTGGCCCGCCTGGACGCGCGGCTGGCCGCCTGGCGGGCCGCCGAGGGAGACGCCGCGGCGGCGGGTCTGCTGGACGCCTACGCCGCGGCCAGCGTCACGTTGGGTGCCGACGTCACCGTCACCCTGCCCGGCGGTGAGGCGGTGCTCGGCAACGCGTTGCGCATCGACCCGGACGGCTCCCTGGTGCTGCGCACGGTCGACGGCGAACGCACTATCTCGGCCGGGGACGTCGGCTGAGTGCGCCGCGGTCGGCTGAACCTCGGCGAGGGTGAGCAGTACGCGCTGCGGCTGCGTCGGCACTGCTACACATTGGCCGGCCCGGCGCTCGTGCTGCTGATCTGCGCCGGCGGCGGCGCCTTCCTGATCGGGACGGTCCCGGACACCGGCGGCCACCACCTGCTGCGGGTGCTGATCAGCGGCGCCATCGCCCTGGTCGGGCTGCGCTGGGCGGTGTGGCCGTTCCTCGTCTGGTACGCCACCAGCTGGCTGTTCACCAACCGGCGGCTGATCGTCTGCGAGGGCGTGCTGTCCAAGCGCGGCATCGACGTGCCGCTCGGGCGGGTCACCGGGGTGGGCAGCACCCGCAGCCTGCTGCAGCGCCTGTGCGGGGCCGGGCGGTTGTCCATCGTGTTCGCCGGCGGCTACGCCGCGGAGCTCTACCCGGCCGGCCAACCCGGCCACGGACTGCTGGTTATCGACGACCTGCCGCTGCTCAATGAGGTGCAGCCACTGCTCGCGTACCTGGTGGACAGCGCGCCCCGGATCGCCTTCCTGCCCCCCGCCGCACCCCCGCCCGGCCCCGACCCCGCGCTGCCCGACCTGTACTAGAGCGACGTCCACAGGGTTATCCCCGGGGTGTGGACGGGCTCGGCCAGGGTGAGCGAGCGCCGCGAGTGACAGATGTGCTCTGTCTTGACCAGAGTTTGGGCGCGGCGGACTTGCCACGGCAAAACGCCACGAACTCGCGTTACCGCGTCCGAGGGGACTTTGCGTTTTACCATTCGGCCATGACCCGTCTGCTGCTTGCCGAAGATGACGTCGCCATTTCCGAGCCGTTGGCCCGTGCACTGCGCCGCGAGGGCTACGCGGTGGAGGTGAGAGCCGATGGCGTTCAGGCACTGGAACGGGCCCGCCAGGGCGGTATCGATCTGGTCGTGCTGGACATCGGGCTGCCCGGCCTGGACGGCCTGGAGGTGTGCCGACGCCTGCGCGGGGACGGCCAGGTGATCCCGGTGTTGGTGCTCACCGCGCGTGCCGACGAGGTGGACACCGTGGTCGGTCTGGACGCCGGTGCCGACGACTACGTGACCAAGCCGTTCCGGCTGGCCGAGCTGCTCGCCCGGGTCCGCGCGCTGCTGCGCCGCGGCGCCCCGGAGGTCGGCCACGGCATCCGCGGCGTGCGCATCGACATCGAGTCGCACCGCGCCTGGATGGGCGACACCGAGCTCCAGCTCACCGCCAAGGAGTTCGACCTGCTGCGCGTGCTGATCCGCGACGCCGGTCGCGTGGTCACCCGTGACCAGCTCATGCGCGAGGTCTGGGACACCACTTGGTGGACCTCCACCAAGACCCTGGACATGCACATCTCCTGGCTGCGTAAGAAGCTCGGCGACGACGCCACCAACCCGCGATACATCACCACCGTGCGTGGCGTCGGGTTCCGCTTCGAGCGCGAGTAGGAGCCATTCGCGGCGGGGGACACGTAATTCATGGGTAGGCGCCTGGTCGTCTCCACCCTTTCGGTGGTCGTGGTCGTCGTGCTGTTGCTCGGCGTCCCGTTGGGCGTTGCCATGCGCAACGGCATCACCAGCAGCGCCAATGACAGCCTGCGCACCGAGGCCCAGCGGCTGCTCAACACCATCGAGGTGCGCTCGGAGCTGCACGAGCAGATCGACAAGGAATCCCTCGACCGGCTGGTCTCGCGGGACCGCTCCGCCACCGTCGTGCTGGACGACCACCCGGCGCTGACGCTGGGCGCCCCGACGCCCAAGGGCAGCTTGCGCACGCTGACCATCGGCGACACCCGCAACGGTGACCGGGTGACCGTCTCCGAGCCGAGGAGCCGGGTCACCAACCAGGTGCGCAAGGCCTGGCTGCTGATCCTCATCGAGGCGTTCTTCGCGATCGCCACCGCGGGCGCCCTGGCCGCGCTGCAGGCACGCAGCCTGACCCGCCCCCTGATCGAGCTCGCCGAGACCGCCGAGCGGTTCGGTTCGACCGATCCCACCCGACGCCGACATCGGCGCAGCTATGGCCTGCCCGAGGTGGATCGGGTCGCCGACGTCCTGGAGAAACGCGCAGAACGCATCGCGCACATCCTGGCCGGGGAACGCGCCTTCGCGGCCAATGCCAGCCACCAACTGCGCACCCCGCTGACCGCGTTGTCCATGCGGTTGGAGGAGATTGCCATGTCCGACGACCTGGACGTGATGCGCGACGAGGCCAACGTCGCGCTGGGCCAGGTGGAGCGGCTCACCGAGGTCGTCGAGCAACTGCTGACCAGCCACCGCACCCCGCCGGTCGTGGCCGGCGAAACGGTGGAGATCGACAAGATCGTCAGCCAACAGATCGACGAGTGGAGCATGGCGCTGCGCAAGCTGGGCCGCTCCATGCAGCTCGTCGGCGTGCCCGCCCTGACCGCCCGGGCCAACTCCGGCGCCGTGTCCCAGATCCTGGCCACGCTGGTGGAGAACGCGCTGCACCACGGCGGTGGCATGGTGTCCATCCGCACCCGCACCGTCGGCGGCTCGGTGGTCATCGAGGTCACCGACGAGGGCCCCGGCGTCTCCGAGGAACTCGGCCACCGCATCTTCGAGCACGGCATCTCCGGCGGTAGTTCCACCGGCAAGGGCCTGGCCCTGGCCCGCGACCTGGCCCGCGCCGACGGCGCCCGCCTGGAGCTGGTACAGCAACGGCCGGCAGTCTTCGCGTTGTTCCTCGCCGCCCCGGAGTTCCCGACCTGATCCTGGCGGTGCACGCGGAGGTGAAGCGTCGGTGTTCTTCCTGATGGTCGCGGTGATCGCGGTGGTGGTCTTCGGCGTGGCCGCGGTGGCCGCCGGGCACGGCGGGACTCTCGGTCCCGATCGGCCGGTTGCGGCGGCGCCGTTGCGGGACGGCCCGGTCGACGCCGGCGCTTTAGCGGCGGTGTCGTTCCCGGTGGTGGTGCGCGGCTACCGGATGGACGCCGTCGACGCGGTCCTCGACCGGTTGGGAGCCGAACTCGCCGAACGGGACGCGCGCATCGCCGAGTTGACCAGCCCGCCCGCCCCCGCCGCGGACCCCTACGCGTGAGTGATGCGATTGCGGGCCCCGACGGACGGCTGCGCTGCCCCTGGGGACTGAGCACCGCGGACTACATCGCCTACCACGACACCGAGTGGGGCGTGTCGGTGCACGGCGATGACCGGCTCTATGAACGCCTCACCCTGGAGGCCTTCCAGTCCGGCCTGTCCTGGCTGACCATCCTGCGCAAGCGGGAGTCGTTCCGCGCGGCGTTCGCCAACTTCTCCATTCCCGCGGTCGCCGCGTTCAGCGACGACGACACCGTCCGGCTGCTCGCCGATCCCGGCATCGTGCGCAACCGGGCGAAGGTGGCCGCGGCGTTGAACAACGCCCGGGCGGCGGCCGAACTCGGCCCCGGCGGCCTGGACGAGCTGCTCTGGTCGTTCGCCCCGACCGGCAAACGCAAGCGACCCGCGACCTTGGCCGACGTCCCCGCCACCACACCGGAATCCACCGCGATGGCCAAGAACCTGAAGAAGCGGGGCTTCGTCTTCGTCGGCCCGACGACCGCCTACGCGCTCATGCAGGCAACCGGGATGGTCGACGACCACTTGGTCGGTTGCGTCGCCCCGCTCAAGGCCTGACGCAAGATCAGGACGTCGTGCGCCCGGTCTCCTGCTCGTAGGTGAGCTTCGCATCGGAGATGCGGTCCTCCGGGGCGGTGGACGTGGACTGCGGTGCGTCGTTCGTGGCCGGCGGTGCACTGGAGGGCATCGCGGGGTCGTGCTCGTGGATGGCGAAGCCCGCCGAGGTTTCGGTCGCGTCGGGCGTCGCGGTCGCGCTGGGCGTCTGGCTCGGCGTGGCCGACGCGCTCGGCGTGGCGCTGGGCGTCGCGGACGGGCTCGGCGACGGGGACGTCGACGGTGTGGCCGCGACGCCCAGAGGCCCCGGCAGTTGCGGCAACGCGGCCAGAGTGCGGTCGGTGGTCTCGCCGAGGAACAGATCGCCGGGGTTGGGATCGTCGTCCTGCTCGGGCAGCAGTACCTGGGGCCGGCCGGGCAGCATCAGTGGGTGCAGCGCGGCCGGGTCCACGACCTGGAGCAACCGGTCCAGCAGGCCGGTGTGCAGGTGCGAGATGCGGTTATGGGTGCGGTGGTTGTTGAACCGGCCCGAGCCGCTCTCGAACGCGGTCAGGATGTGCCCGCGGTAGAGGGTCATGTTCTCCGGCAGGCTCGGCGTCCACAGGCAGGCGACCGGGGCCTTCCACTGCTTGGGGTCGGTACGCCGAACGATGTTCATCTGCCCGCGGTAATGGCTGTTGGAGGAGATGAACACGAAGTGGTCCTCGGTCACCAGCAGGCCCTGGGTGCGCGGCGGCACCTTCCACGGGCCCTCGACCTGTTGCAGTCGGCCGTTGGCCTGGTTGACGGTGTAGCGGTACATCCGAGTCGGCCGCAAGATCGAGTGCCGCCCGGCCCATACGGAGCCGTTGGGCTCGACGAACATGAAGCCGGTGGATTGGATGGGTTGCGGGCGGCCATCGGCCCGCATGTAGGGCATCTTCCCGTTCTTGGCCACCGTCATCAAACGCCGCAAGCGGGACAACGGGTATTGGCGCACCTTGGCCTGCTTGTAGTGCCCGGCCGTGTCTTGCGCGATCAGCCAGTTGCCGACCACGCCCATGGCCCCCAGGTGTGATGGTGCGATCTTCACCGTGCCGACGTGCTTGCCGGTGATCGGGTCGATGCCGACGAGGTAGGACTTGTGCCCGAGGTGGTACTCGCCGAGCAGGATCAGGGCGTGGCCCTTGCCGTCCCAGTTCCACCAGGTGGCCAGGCCCTGCGGGGAGTACTTGGAGAGGTAGGGCATCACCGGGCCGGGGTGAAACACCTCGTCGTAGAGCCGGGAGACCGACCCACCCTGGTAGCGGGCGCGCTTGGCCGGGCGCTGGCTGCCGTTGCACTTCGGGCCGGGTAGCGCCGGTGGCAGTACCCGCACCGCCGGGGTTGCGCCACTGAGCGGTGCCACGAACGCGCGGGCCCCGGCCGGGATGGCCGCCCCTATCGCCGCCGCCTCGGCGGCCTTGGCGACGGCGCCGTGATATGCCGAGTGATTCGGGCGCACCGCGTCGGCCAGGGTCGCGGGCAGCGAAACGGGCCCGTTGGGAGCGAGGGTGACCAGCGCGAGTCCGCCCAGCAGCGCGAGGGCTGCGTTCCGCGGACGCGGCGACATGACTTCCTCCGGCAGCGGGCGGTCGGCCAGGGTGGGTACCACCGATGGACGCGCGCCCGTGCGCATTCCACCGGGGGATACGCCGGAGTATGGTCGCGCCGGACAAAAACGCCAGGGGCGCGGCTGCAGGATTTACGGAAACCTAACGTGCGATGACCGTGGATCTTCCTTCGGTTTCCGCGATGGGCCCCGAACAGCCCAATCAGAGCAGCTGATCGGTCAGCGAGCGCACCTTGTCCAGCGGGGCGACGTGCACATCGCCCACCCGATTGACTGCCTGGGGATATTTGTGCGAACCGCTCTCGAAGTCGAGTCGCCGGAGTCGAAGTGCCCGGCCCAGACGTGACCGTCGTAGGAGGTCATGAAGCTCGCGCCCGTGCACGAACTGCACGTCGCCGGTCGGCAGCTACCGGCAGGAGTCGAGCATCGACTACTCCAAGTGAGATCCGGCCGAGGGTTGATCTTTATGTGGTTCAGAGAACGTCGATGCCGGGGGAGCCTGATTCGTCAACGCACTCAATGCGGCATACGGGGCGATGTGCAGGTTGGTGACGCGATTCTGTGCCTTCGGGTACAACGCGGAGCCGCTCTCGTAGACCACCAGGACGCGGTCATCCAGCACCGCGAGGCTTTCGCCCATGCTCGGCGTGGCGAAGCACCGACCCAGCGGGCTGATCGACGGTGACCGCTCAACCACGGTCATCGTGCCGGAGCGGGTGCCCAGCGAGCTCTCGAACACGAAACGGTCGTCGGTGACCAGCAGGCCCTGGGTCTGCGCCGGTACCTCGTAGGCCTGGCCCACCGGGGTCAGCACGCCGGTGGAGGACACCGCGTACTGGAACATCCGGTCCGGGCCGTTGGCGTTGTAGTGCCCCGCCCAGAGGTACCCGTCGTGCGTGGCCAGGAAGCTGGCGCCGTAGATCTCCTGAAGATCCGCGGAGTGTGGCACGAACGGTTGCGTGCCGGTCAGGTGCGCCTTCTGGAACGCCACCGCAAGGTCTGCCAGTCGGTAACGGCGAACCCGTTCCGGCCCGCGCCGCGGGCGGTCCTGCGCGATCAGCCAGTCGCCGACCACGGCGAGTCCGCCGAAGTGCGACTCCTCGGTGGTCACCGTGGCGTAGGGCAGCCCGGTGTCCGGGTCCAGCGCAACCAGGTACGACGGTGAACCCAGGCGGTACATGCCGATCAGCAACAGCTTGTGGTGCAGGCCGTCCCAGTCCGGCCAGACCACCATGCCCTGCGGGGTGTGCGTGGACAGGAAGGGGATCGCGAAGGACTGGCGGAACGTCTCGTCGTAGACGTAGGAGGCGGACGGCCCCGGGTAGAACCGGGAGCTGTTGGTGCTCGGCGCGTCCGCGCACACCGAGGAGTCGGGCAACCGGCTCAACGCGATCGGGTGGGCGGCGAACGCAGCGGCGGTCGCCGACGCCTCGTCGGTCGTGGCGCCGGAGGAGGAGGCCGCGGCCACCACGGCGACGGTCACACTCGCCGCGCCCATCGCGGCGGCCTTGCGGGGCGGTGAGGAACGTCGGCGGCGGTGCTGGGGGACGCGGCGGTGCCGACCGGAAGCAGATGACATGGCAGACCGCCCCCCAGTCCTCGACCGCGGCCGTTCCACGGTGGTGCTCCGGACGTTAGTGATCAGGCAGCGGCCGGCAAGACGCGCTGCTCCGATCGGGTGCGCCGGGTTTCGACCGGTGCGCCCGGGTCACCTTTGCGCGGTGCGTTCCGACATGCCGCTGTCCCCGGTCGGGTTGGCCAACGTGCTCAGCGTCGCGTACGGCGCCTCGTGCATGTGCGTCACATGGTTGGCCGATTTCGGGAACCGGTAGGACCCGCTCTCATAGACCACCAGGACCTGACCGTTGTCGTACACCGCGCCCTCGCCCAGCGAGGGCGCGCCGAAGCACAGGCCGGGTGCGCCGGACAAGTAGTGGTTCTGGGCGGTGACGGTCACGAAACCGGGCTCGTCACCGTTCACGTTGTGGCTCATGAAGATGAACCGGTCCGCGGTGACCACCAAGCCGTCGGTGAACGCCGGCACCTGCCACGCGTCGCCGACCTGGGTGAGCACGCCGTCGCTGGAGACCGAGTACTGGTACATCCTGTCGACGGTCCCCCCGTGGTGCCCGGCCCACAGGTAGCCGTCGTAGGAGGACATGAAGCTGGCGTTGTAGACCGGCTGCGTGCCACCCCAGCGCTTCACGTATGGCTTGCTGCCGTCGGTGTGCGACTGCTCGAAGGCCGCAGCCAGGTCGACCAGGCGGTACTTGCGCACGCTCTCCCCGCCCCACTGGGCCTGGTCCTGGGCGAACAGCCAGTCGCCGACCACCGCGATGCCGCCGAGGTGGGCCTCCAGCACCCGGATGGTGCCGTAGACCGAACCGTTGGACGGGTCCAAGCCGACCAGGTAGGAGTCGTGGTTCTTCTGGTACATGCCGATGACCACGAGGCTGGCGCCGTCGTTGAACCAGCGCGGCCAGACCGCCATGCCCTGCGGGGTGTAGTCCTCCGACAGGTAGGGGACCGCGAAGGTCGCCTTGAACAGCGAGTCGTACAGCGCCGACCCGGAGGGGCCGGGGTAGAAGGTCTTGAGGCCCTGTCCGGTGATGTCACAGATGCGCTCGGTGGGCAGCGGGAGGTTGGCCGGACGATTCTGATCGGCCGCGGCCGGCTGCGGCTCGGAATCGACGGTGGACGGGTTGGCCTGAGCCCCGCTCGGGCCGCCGGCGGTCGGGCCGGCGGACAGCGGGACGCTGATCTGCGCGACCGGCGCCACGGCCTGCGCGGACCCCATCGGATGCAAGGCCATGCCAAAGCCGGTGACGGCCGCTGTGGCCACCACCGCCATTCCCAAACGTCGCATTGCGCTCATTCCGCCCCTTTGAGCACATGTCACCACATGTGTATTGCAAGGGACTCAGAGTAAGTCTCGATCGGCCAATGTCGTCGTTCTTGGTGACATGGGTGCCCCGGGTTGAGAGCAATTTTTCCCACCGCGGCATTTACCCAGGTCAGCGGCCTTTGAGACGTCTTGACCCGATCAGCGCGGCGGCGGATTCAGCAACGCGGCGAGTTTGGCGTACGGCGCGATGTGCAGGTTGGCCACCCGGTTCACCGCGTCCGGGTAGCGGGCCGAGCCGCTCTCGAACGTGACGAAGACCTGGTCCCCGTTGAGCACCATGCCCTCGGTCATGCTCGGCGTGCGGAAGCACCGGCCATGTCCGTCGGCCAGGTGGTGGGTCTTCATGGTCACCGTCATGTCCGACTGCTGGGTACCCGAGGCGCTGCTGAAGATGAAGCGGTCCGCGGTGACCACCAGACCGTCGATCTTCGGCGGCACCTCCCAGGGGTCACCGAGTTGGGTCAGGGTGCCGTCCTCGGCGACCGAGTACTCGTACATTTGGTCGATTCCGGCGCCGTGGTGCCCGGCCCAGAGGTGGCCGTCGTAGGAGGCCATGAAGCTGGCGAAGTAGACCCGCTGCAGTGCGCCGAAGCGCTGTACGAACGGCTTGCTGCCGTCGGCCCGGGACTGCTCGAAGGCCGCCGCCAGGTCCTGCAGGCGGTACTTGCGGACCTGCTCCCCGCCGTCCTGGGCCTCGTGCTGGGCGATCAGCCAGTTACCGACGATGGCGATGCCACCGAAGTGGGCCGCCTCGGTGCGCACGGTGCCGAACACCCCGCCGGTGGTTGGGTCGACCCCGACCAGGTAGGAGTCGCCGTCGGAGTACATGCCGATCACCAGCAGGGGCGTGCCGTCGCTGAACCACTTCGGCCACAGCGTCATGCCCTGCGGGGTGAGGTCGGGCAGGTAGGGGATCGGGTAGGACTTGCTGAACGTCTGGTCGTAGACGTAGGACGCGGACGGGCCCGGATAGAACGGGCCGTTCTGCGTCACGGTCTGGGTCGCGCAGGGCAGCGGCGTCCACTGGGCGCGGGTGGGCGGCGGGGCGGCGAACGGCACTGCCAGCGCGGGCACGGTGAGCGGCGCCCCCGTGCGCGGCACGGACGCGGGCGGCTGCGGGTCGGTCTGCGCAGCGGCGGCAGAAACCGGCGGACGGACCACGATGCTCAACGCGGCGAGAACCGCCGCGGCCAGCGCCATGCCCGTCAACCGACGTGTGTTGCGCACTACTGCCCCCCCGAGCGGTAGTTACACCAAGTGGCACAATGTGTGCTCAGCGTAATTAGCTGGACGTGAAGCGCACAGCAACCACGCCCGGATGACTCCATTCGGGGGATTGATTCTCAGGTTGCGGCCGGCCGGCGTTCATGAATCGGCAGCCTCGGGCGCGCCGAAGGGGGGTCCGCCGCGCGCGGTCGACGGGGCGATCCCCGATAATGGTTCCGCGCGCACAGGCACAGGAGAGGAGCTGAGCATGGCGGCCATGAAGCCGCGGACCGGTGACGGACCGCTCGAGGTCACCAAGGAAGGTCGCGGCATCGTCATGCGGGTTCCGTTGGAGGGTGGCGGCCGACTGGTGGTCGAGCTCTCCGCCGACGAGGCAGGTGCTCTCGGGGAGGCCCTCCAGGGCGTGGTCGCCTGACCAGCGGCGGCCAGAAACATCGTGAGGCTGGGATCGTGACCTCGATGACGCTGGCCACCGGCCGGCCCCTGCTCGGTGACGGTGCCGAGGTATTCGCCCTGCCCATCGCCCTCGGTGCCGACGGCCCGCAGGCCGGTCCGGGTGTCGCCGAGGTGGGCAAGGCGCTGGGGCTGGACCTGACCGCGTTGGCGGCCCGCGAAAAGGCCACCGGCGCGGTCGGTGACGTCGTGTCAATACCGATCCCGGCCGGGTCCGGCCCAGAACAGCTGCTGCTGGTCGGCGTGGGCGCGGGCGGGGTCACCGAGCTGCGTCGGGCGGGCGCCGCCGTGGCCCGGCGCGTCCGCACCCGCAAGAAGCTGTCCACCACGCTGGGCATGTCGGTGACCCCGGACGGTTTGCGAGCGCTGGTGGAGGGCCTCGCGCTGGGGTCGTACAGCTACGGGCTGCGCAGCGGGCCGGCCAAGCAAGAGGCGGTCGGTGCGGTCACCCTGCACGTCAAGGGCAACGACAAGGCGGTCACCGCGGCCGGCGAGGCGCTGGACCGCGGACAGGTGACCGCAACCGCGGTGTGCCTGGCCAGGGACCTGGCGAACACCCCCTCGGCAAAGAAGACCCCGGCCTGGCTGGCCGAGCAGGCCGCCACGATGGCCAAGAAGGCCGGGCTGGGCGTGCAGATCTTCCAGCCCGAGCAGCTGGCGAAACAGGGCTTCGGTGGATTGCTGGCGGTGGGCGCCGGGGCCGCGGCTCGCCGGGGGCCGCGGTTTGTCCAGCTGACTTATGTTCCGGACGGCGCCGCGAAGACGCCGCACATCGTGTTGGTCGGCAAGGGCATCACGTTTGACTCCGGCGGCCTGTCGCTCAAGCCCAATGACGGCATGGTGGCGATGAAGGCCGACATGGCCGGTGGGGCCGCGGTGATCGGGGCGATGAGCGCGCTGCGCGCGCTGGACATCCCGGTCCGGGTGACCGGCCTGGTGGCCGCCGCGGAGAACATGCCGTCCGGATCGGCCTATCGTCCGGGCGACGTGATCCGGCACTACGGCGGGCGCACCGTGGAGGTGCTCAACACCGACGCCGAGGGGCGGTTGGTGCTGGCCGACGCGCTGGCCTATGCGGACGCGAAGCTGGACCCGGACCTGGTGGTGGATCTCGCCACGTTGACCGGGGCCGCCACGCTCGCGCTGACCCGACGCATCGGGGCACTGTTCAGCAACGACGAGCGGCTGGCCGGTGCGCTGTTGGCAGCTGCGGAGACCTCCGGTGATCGACTGTGGCGGTTGCCGTTGACCGAGGACTACCGCCGGGCGCTGGACTCGCCGGTGGCCGACCTCGCGCACGTGCCGCGCGACCGCAAGGTGCAGGGCGGCGCGATCACCGCCGCGTTGTTCCTGCGCGAGTTCGCCGGCGCCCGCCGCTGGGCGCACATCGACATGGCGGGCCCGGGCAAGATCGACGCCGACGAGCACGAGAACACCAAGGGCGGCACCGGTTACGGCGTCCGCCTGCTGCTGCGCTGGCTGGAGTCCTACCGCCGCTAGTCAGCGGGCGGGGCGCTTGGCGCCGGCCAGGATGCCGTTGCCGATGGGCAGCAGCACCGCGGCGAACTGCTCGCTGTCCAAAAGCGCCCGACCCAGGTCGCGAACGGCGGCCGAGCGCGGGTCGGACTCCCGCAGCACGGCGCGCTGGCCGTCGGCGAAGGCCACCACACCGCCCACGCGCAGCAGGCGCGGGGCCTCGCGTAGGTGCTCGGCGTACTCGGTCGGATCGCCGCTGACCCACATCAGGTCGTAACCGCCATCGGTCAGCCGGGGCAGCACGTCGGCGGCGTGACCGGCGATCAACCGGGTGCGGTTGCCGGGCAGGCCCGCGTCCGCGAAGGCCTGCTTGGCCGCTCGCTGGTGCTCCGGATCGGCATCCACCGACGTCAGCACCCCGTCCGGGCGCATGCCGCGCAACATCCATAACGCGGACACCCCGGCACCGGTGCCGATCTCGATCACCGAGTGCGCATCGAGCAGGGCGGCCAGGAACCGCAGTGCCGCCCCGGTGCTGGGGCTGGGCACGGTCACGCCCAGCGCGTCGGCCCGGGCGCGGGCAGCGCGCAGCACCTCGTCCTCGGGGACGAAGCCGTCGCTGTCGGTGGTCTGCATCTGCACAAGGATCTCGGACACGGTCATCTGTCGCCTCCGAGCAGCAGCCTATTGGCGCGACACCGGGAACTTTGCCGACCCGCCGCGCGTTTCCCACAGCAGGTTGAGACAGAGGCCATAGCCGTTGCACAGGGAGCGGCACAAGGTTGGGATACATGAGGACACTGCAGGTGGACCAGGTCCCGCTGCCGGCCGCCGCTGAATGGACGCCCCCCTCGTGGGAGGAAATTGTCCGCACCCACTCCGCCCGGGTCTACCGACTCGCCTACCGCTTGACGGGCGATCAGCACGACGCCGAGGACCTCACCCAGGAGGTCTTCGTCCGTGTGTTCCGGTCGCTGTCCAGCTATACGCCCGGCACGTTCGAGGGCTGGTTGCACCGGATCACCACGAACCTGTTCCTCGACCAGGTCCGCCGCAAGCGCCGAATCCGTTTCGAGGGCTTGGCGGACGACGCGCACGAGCGCCTGCCCGGTCGCGAGCCCAGCCCGGCGCAGGTCTTCGACGATCGTCATCTGGACGCCGACGTTCAGCGTGCCCTGGACGACCTGCCGCTGGAGTTCCGCGTTGCGGTCGTGCTGTGCGACATCGAGGGCCTGTCCTACGAGGAGATCGCGGCCACCCTGGACATCAAGCTCGGCACCGTGCGCAGCCGGGTGCACCGCGGCCGCACCCGGTTGCGGGCGTCGCTGGAGCACCGCGCGCGGCGCCACGAGGTGCCCGCACAGCGTGAGGTAGAGGCGTGACCGAGCAGCCACGTCACCACCTGGGTCACCGCCTGAGCGGTTACCTGGACGGTGAGTTGCCGCGCGGGACCCGGCAACTGGTCTCCGCGCATCTGTCGTTGTGCTCGACCTGTCGGGTGGCCGCGGTCAAGGATTCGCACACCAAGGCGGGGCTACGTGAGCACGGTGCGCCCGCCCCGTCGGACTCGCTGATGAGCTCGCTGTTGTCCATCCCATCCGCTGACGGGCCGTCAGTGTTGGCAGGCGCGGACAAGGGCTTCCCGGTACACACCCCGGCGCATCGCCGCCGACTGCCCGGTGCGCACCTGCTGGCCGCCGGGGTGGCCGGGGTGGCCGCGCTGACCGTCGGCTCCGCGGTGTTGTCCGACGGCTCCATCGCGCACTCGCACGCGGTCCGCCACGCGTCGGTGGGCGGCGGACTGTCGGCCGGGCCGACGATCTCCGACGCCGATGACACCGCGCCGGCGCAGGGCGACGTCTGGGTGCCGGACCCGATCGCACTGCCCACGCTGCCGCACATCGAGGGCGCGGAGTTGGTCCGCGCCCGCTGAGCCTGCCACCCGCAGTTCGCCCGCCGGTCGCGTCCTTGCCAAACGCTGTGCTGCAGGCGAGTAGTGTGCGCGCAATCTCGGGGAAGCGGGGAGGGCTCGGTGCCTGACGTGCTGTTGTCGCTGGTCGTCCCGATGTACGGGGTGGCGGGCTACCTGGCTGACTTCCTCGCCTCGTTGGATGCCGCCGACGGCGGCCTGCACGACATCGAGTTGGTGTTCGTCGACGACGGCTCCACCGATGGATCCGGGCAGATCGCCGCTGCGTGGTTGGCCGCGCGTCCGGGCGTGCGTGGGCAGCTATTGACCCTGGAGAACGGCGGACCGGCTGCCGCCCGCCTCGCCGGCCTGGCCGAGGTGACCGGCGCGTGGGTCACCTTCCCGGATCCCGACGACATCCTGACGCCGAGTTACCTGCAGGTGGTGCGCGAGTTCCTGCACTCGCCGCAGTGTGCGGACGTGCACTTGGTGACCACCAACCTGGTGTTCTGGCACGAGGCAACCGGGGAGCGTTCCGACACCCATCCGCTGCGGTTCAAGTTCGCCGACGCCCACCATCGCGTAGTGGATTTGGCGACCCAACCCCGGTTCGTGCACCTGTCCGCGCCGACCGCCTGCTTCCGCCGCGCCGAGCTGCAGGCGCAGGAGCTGAGCGTCGACCCACGTGTCCGGCCCACGTTCGAGGACGCTTATCTGACGGCGCTTCACTTGGCGGCCTATGAGCACCCGCGGCTGGCGTTATTGGAGGACGCGGTCTACCTGTATCGCAAGCGGGCCGACGAAAGCTCCGCGGTGCAGTCCGGGTGGAGTATGCGGGGGAAGTACTGCGATGTCCCGCGCTATGGCTGGCTGGAGCTGCTGCGCCGGGTGGCCGAGCAACGCGGCAGGGTGCCGGTCTGGACACAGAACGTGGTGCTCTACGACGCGCTGCGGTACTTCCGTCGGGAACGTCGTCGCGGTTCGCCCACATCGCGGATCCCGCAGGAGTGGAAGGACGAGTTTCTCGCGTTGTTCCGCGAGGTGCTCACGCTGATCGATGCCCGGACCATCGAGGAGTACAAGATCACCCCGGTGTCGGCGGACCTGCGCCGGGCGCTGCTCCACGGGCTGAAGGCGCCGGGCCCGCCGGTGTCGCAATGTTGGTTCGACCAGTTGGACATCGACCGTCGGCTGGTGCGGGTGCGGCACTTCCGCGACGTCAAGGGCGAGGAATTCCGGGTGCGGGGCAAGGCGGTGCAGCCGGTTTTCGGCAAGGTCCGCGAGCGGTCCTGGTTCGGCCGGCCGTTGGTCACCGAACGGATCGCCTGGCTGCCCGCGGTCGGCACGGTGTCGGTGTGGGTGGACGGTGAACCGTGCCAGGCGATCGTCGGCCCGCCCGCCGGACGTCGATACTCGTTGGGGGCCGGCGCGATCTGGCGCGGGCTGGCCGACCGCGAGCCCCCGGCCGATGAGCAGACGCCCGGTCCGGTCGGCGACACCGGCACGTTCGCCGTGCTGCGCGAGGCCATTCAGTGGGAGCGTCCGGCGCCGAAAGAGCTGGTCGACAACGCCTTGGGACGGGTGGCCGCGCGCAGCGGCTGGTCGCGGCGTCGCTACGCAGATGCCTGGCTGCTCACCGACGGCCGGGCGGCCGCGCGGGGCGACGCCGAACACCTGTACCGCTACCTGCGCACGCGCCAGGCCGGGGTGAACGCCTGGTTCCTGCTCGGCCGGGAGAGCGGCGATTGGGAGCGGCTGTCCGCCGAGGACTTCCGGCTGATCGCGTACGGCAGCCGGGACCACGACATGGCGCTGTCGCATGCTCGGCACCTGATCGCCTCCACCCCGGAGGTGGCGGCCTTCTGCCCGGTCTCCGTCGAGTTGCCCGCCGGTGCGCGGCGTACCTACCTGGCGCCGGGTCCAGCCACCGCGGTCCCTGCCCGCGCCCTGGAGAGCCTGGATCTGGTGCTCACCCCGACCCTGGCCGAGCAGCTGGCGCTGGTTTCTGACGGATCCTCATCCCTGCTCACCGACCGGGAGGTCCGGGTCGCCGGCGCGCCGCGCTTCGATCGACTCCTGGAGGCCGGCCGGGGGCTGCCACCGGGCGGGCCGACCATGTTGGTGGTCCCGGTCGGGGAGTCCGGGCCGGCGGAGTGGCGGGCGCTGCTGGCCCGCGAGGACGTCCGCGGTGCGGACCTGCGCACCGTGCTGCTCACCGATGTCGAGCGGGCCGGGGCGCTGAGCGGGGGCACGGTGCCGGGCGGGATCGAGATGTACGACCTGCACCGCTCGGATACGGCCGCGCTGTTGGCCCGGGCCACTGTGGTGCTCACCGACGAGGCCCCGCTGACCCTGGACGCGGCCTGGTTGGGTCGCGCGGTGGTGCACCTGCAGCCCGGTGAGCCCTCCGCGGCCGGCTGGGCCTTCCGTGATCTCGGTCTGGGTCCGGTGACCACCGACGCGAACGCGGCGATGGCCGCGGTGCACGCCGCGCTGGATCGCGGCGGGGTGCCGGAGGCCGGCCATGCGCAGCGCGCGGCCGAGGTCTTCGGCGAGCGCGGCACCGGGTGCTGCGAACGGTCCTATGCAGCGGTATGCGGCCTGACCCGGCAGCTCTCCCACAAGCAGCTATTCCGCCGCCCCTAGAGGTTCGGGTGCGGTAGCGGGTCGAGTTGCGGCGGTGGGTGGAAGCCGGCCCATTGCTGGGGCTCCTTGGCGAGCCAGCGCTGGTCGCCCTGCTCGGGCATCCAGGTGTGGTCCTGGCCGCGGTAGTACAGAAAGCCGAGGTCGTGCATCGAGTACATGAGCGCGCCATTGGCCTGGATCATCTTGATCATGTGGGCGTCGACCCCGCGGGCGGTCGCCTTCCAGCCGCCGAAGGCCAGCGTGTCGTCCCGACTCATCAGGATCGTGCCGCCGTGCACGAACTTCACCCGTCGCTGGGGCGGCATGTTCGTCCAACGGATGGTGACGTCGCTGTTGTGCAGGTAAGCGAAGAAGCCCGAGGTCCCGATCATGGTGGCGCCGGAATAGGCATGTGCCTGCACCTGATCGGTGACGTGATGAGGTCCGTACCAGTCGTCGTCGTCGATCTTGGTGACCAACCGCCCGGTGCACTGGCGCAGGCCCCGGTCCAGGGCGATGCCGAACAGCACCCCGCCGTCGACCTCGACCACGGTGAGCGGTCGCTCGAAGCCGGCCAGGGCCTCGGCCACGCCGGGGGTGTCCCGGCTGATGCCGTGCAACACCAGGACGGTCTCCAACTCCGGCCAATCCTGGCGGGCCACCTGGGCCAGCGCGAACGGCAGGTTCGCTGCGCGGCGGGTGGTGAGCAGCGCGCTGACGCCCGGCGCGGGAGTGATCGGCCGACCGAGACGCGCACCCTGCGTGGCCCAGAACGTGGCGGGCGCGAAGCGGGACAGCGCCGCCCGGCGGGTGGTCACCGACCAGTCCTCGCGGGCGATCGCGTCCGACCAGTCGGCGCCCTCGCAGTTCAGCCGGCTGGTAAGCGTCGGGCCGAGCGCGTCGGCGACCTCTGCGGGTAGGCCCGGCGCCGAGGTGGGCACCCCCGCGCAGGCCAGTTGGCTGAGCAGCCGGGCCAGTCCCCAACGGTCGGCGGAGGCCGCGTCGGGTACCTGGAGGGCGCGCAGGTCGCGCAGCGCTGCAATGTGATTCTCCGTCAGCCCAATGCGGACCTCTCCCTGCAGCGGTGCACCGGCGGTGCCGATGGTGAAGCTGCCCGCGCCGTTGTCCACGGTCAGCCGGCCGATGGTGGCAGAAGGTTCCCGCTCGAACCCGGACGGGGAGACCACCACGGTGTCCACCGGGGGCAGCCGCAGCCCCTCGTCGAGGTAGAGGTGGGGGATGTCGTCGTTCGGTTCCTCGAGGTCCGGGCCGATGAGCAGGTCGACCAGGGTGCCCTCCACCGGGTGGCGGATCTTGGTCTTGGGTCCCACCAGCAGCGCGGCGCTGTCCCCGGCCGCCCATATCAGGGCATCGGCCGAGGTCAGCCCCAGGCGCAGTCCGGCGGCGGGCACAATGCCGCCCGCGGCGCCGGGCGCGCGCAGCACCACGCGGCCCAACGCTTGTACGGCGATCGGATCGGCCACGCCCAGGGTGAGCACCAGCGGCCCGGGGGCGCCGTCGGCCGGTCGGCGCACGGCGATCTCGGTGATCTCGTTGCGCAGTAGCGAGGTCGGGACGGCGACGGCCTGCAGCCGATCGGTGTGCAGCACGGCGAAGGTGACCCGGCGTGCCTGCCCGGCGCGCACCAACCAGGGCAGGATGCGACGCAGTTCGGCCAGCGAACCGGCGACCACCGCGACTTCGGCCCACTGCTTGCGCCCGTCGTCGCCGCGCAGTTGCCCGACCCGGGTACTCGTCCAGTCCGGCCCGGAGGCCTCGACCAGCGCGCGAGCCTCGGCCTCCACCACCGAGACCAGCACCAGCAGTCGATGCGCCGTGCGGTCACCGGAGGGCCGGCTCGGAGCGGGTACCGGGTTCGCGGTCGCCGAGGTGGCCAGCCTCCGGGCCTGTCGGCGCAGCCCGGCGACGGTGTCCGACACGCTGCGTTGGTTCGGCATGTGACTGCTCCCCCTGCCCGTCCCGGCCTCCGCACGACACCTTAGGGTGCCGTGATGACCTGGCTGGTCACCGGCGGCGCGGGCTACATCGGGGCGCACGTGGTACGTGCGTTGCGGGACGCCGGTCAGCCGGTGGCGGTGCTCGACGATCTCTCCACCGGCCGGCGCGACCGGCTGCCCCCGGACGTGCCGTTCCTGCAGGGCGATATCGCGGACGTGGACGCGGTCGAGCACCTGCTCACCGACCACGACGTGCAGGGTGTGGTGCACCTGGCGGCCAAGAAGTCGGTGCCGGAATCGGTGGCCCGACCGCTGTACTACTACCGGGAGAACGTCGGCGGCTTCGGCGCACTACTGTCCGCGATGCGGGCCGCCCACGTGCGCCGCCTGGTGTTGTCCTCCAGCGCCTCGGTGTTCGGCACTCCGGGTACCGATTCGGTGGATGAGGAGTCCCCGACGTTGCCGGAGAATCCGTACGGGCGCTCGAAGCTGATCTGCGAGTGGATGCTGGCCGACGCCGCGTCGGCGGGTCCGTGGCACTGGATCGCGCTGCGGTATTTCAACGTCGCCGGGGCGGGAGCGCCGGAGCTCGGCGATCGCGGTGTCACCAACCTGATCCCCGCGGTGTTCGCCGCGCTGAGCGCCGGGGAACGCGCGCAGGTCTTCGGTGGGGACTGGCCGACCCGGGACGGCACCTGCGTGCGCGATTACATCCACGTGGTGGACCTGGCCCGGGCCCACGTGGCCGCGGTGCAACGGCTGACCGACTCCCAGCCCTACGGCCGGATCTTCCACGTCGGGCGGGGAGTAGGGGTCACCGTGCAGGAGGTCCTCGACACTGTGGCCGAGGTGACGGGGCATCAGATGGAGCGGGAGGTGGTTGCCCGTCGGCCCGGCGACCCGGCCGCCGTGGTCGGTGCGGTGGAGCGCATCGCCGCCGAACTCGGTTGGCGGGCCGAACGGGACCTGCGCGACATGATCGCCAGCGCATGGGAGGCGTGGCAGCGTGTGGGCTGACCGACTGGCGAAACTGCGCCGTCGTCCCACCGCGGCGCCCGCCCGCCCGGTCGGCCCGACCGAGTCGCTGCCGGCCACTGCCGCGGTGGTGCTGAACTATCGCGCTGCCGAGGACACGCTCCGCGCGGTCGAGGCGGTGCGCGCGGGCAGTGTGGTGCCGCGGCTGATCGTGGTGGACAACGGCCCGGCCGATGACGCGTACCGGGACCTGCTCGCCCGGCTCGGCCCGGACGTGGACTGCCTGGCGTCGGGGGAGAATTTGGGCTACGCGGCCGGCAACAACATCGGCATCCGACGCGCGCTGGACGCGGGTGCGGAGTTCGTCTGGATCCTCAACCCGGACACCGAGGCCGAGCCCAGCGCGCTGCGTCGCCTGCTGCGCACCGCGGTGGCGCGACCGGACGCAGGCGTGCTGGGTCCGCGGATCCTGTTCCCCAACCGGCGTATCCAGTTCGATGGTGGCACCGTGGATGCCGCCCGCTTCGGCGCGCCCAGCCACCTGAACTACGGGCTGCGGGCCAAGGAGACTCCGCCCGCCGCGGAACCGATCGCGGTCGATTACGTCAACGGCGCGTCGATGTTGATCCGGGCCGACGTGCTGCGCAGCGTGGGCCTGCTGCCCGAGGACTACTTCCTGTACTTCGAGGAGACGGCCTACTGCCGCGAGGTGATCGCGGCCGGTTGGACCTGCCTGGTCGATCAACGGGCCCGGGTGGTGCACCACAACCGGTCCCGTCCGGGCCTTCCGACGGTCTACTACATCTACTACATGACGCGGAACCGGTTGCGTTTCGCCCAGCGGTACTTCGATGCCGATCCGGCCGCGGTGCTGGCTGACTGGAACACTGCGTTCCTCGACGCCTGGCGGGGGCGGGTCGCGCGCGACGCTCCGGATTGGTCGGCCACGTTCGAGGCGATCGTGCACCGGGCTGTGGCTGACGCTGCATCAGGGATTACCGGTCGGGTGCCCGAGGTGGAGCTGATCCCGCACCCGGACGACGGTCCCGAGCCTTAGGTGGTACGCAACCAGATGCTGCCGCCGGGATTGTTCGCCCACATCGGCATCGCTGCGGCCACCGCGTCCGAGTGCCGGCACTGAAGGTAGTGATTGAACCAGGTGATGCGTAGCTGCGGCTGCCCGATCAGCAGCGCCCGCAGCAGATACGCCTCGTTCCACGCGTGCCCCCGATAGACCCAGTCCTCCGGGTACTCGAACGGCCAGAAGATGTCGTGTATGTGCACGTGCACGCCCGCGGGCAGCGCCGGCACCACCTCGAGCAGCAACCGGTTCACATCGCTGCCGATCCGGCTGACGTGGGTGGAGTCGATGAACAGCAGGTCCCCAGTGCCGAGGTCACCGAACACCGAATCGGCCACCGCGTGCAAGGGTTTGTCGAGCACAGTGGCCCGCGCGCGATCCTCCGGGCGCAGCAGTGCGTTCAGCCGATCCGGGTAGGGCTCGATGAACGTGAGGTGCAGCGCTCCGTTGAGGAATCGTTCGTTGACGTCCAGCATCAACGCCGAGGACCAGCCCGATCCGACCTCGACCACGTTCCCCGGACGAAGGTGACGCAGCATCGAGTACAGGGCGAGCCCGTCGCCGTGGGCGAAGTAGTCGTTGGCGAAGCCGTAGCGCAGTCCGTCGTGCGGTCGAGCCGCGAACGGTTGCTCGGCGTACAACGCGGCGAACGGTTCAAGCAGCGCGAGTTGGTCCGCGGCGTGTACCTCGATGCCCGGCAGGTCGGCCCGGTTCCGGTCGAAGATCTGCGCTGCCCGGGCGCGCACGTCGGTCAGGTCCGGGATCGGAGAGTAGAAATGCCCGGGCGGCACGACCTGCAGCACCTCGGCGCCGGGGTGCACGGCCGGTCCGGCCGCAGGCTTGCGGGCCCGCAGATTCCGGTTGGCCCTTTGCAGCTCACGATTCTCCCGGCGCAACCGGTCCCGCTCCGCGAGCAGCGCCGCGACCGGCGGGATGCGTCGCACCCACTCCCGCAACGCCTGCACCGGACGAGCCTATTGGGTGGTTACTGCTGCCAGGCCCGCACCCAGTCCACCGACATGGACGCAGGGACCTGCCCGGCCGTCAGCTTGGGTACCTCCCAGTCGGAGGTGAGCAGGCTGAGCAGCAGGTATTCCGGGCGTTGCGACACGCCGACGGTCAACCGCGAGGTCTCCACACCGTCCAGTCGGAAGATGTACTGCGTTGGCGTCCACTCCACCGAGTACACGTGGTATCCGTCCGACGGCATGCTGCCGGGGTAGTACTTCTTGAAGTCCTGGGCGCCGCCGGTCTTCACGCTGGTGATGGCACCGTTGGCCTGCCGCTGTGGCCAGTACACGTAGGCGTGGTAATCGCCGTTGCCCACGCCGGCACCGAAGTCGTCGCCGAAGTATTCGGTGATGTCCACCTCGACCCCGGTCTGCGCCGGGTTGTCCGGCGCCGGGTTGGCCGGGCCCGTCCCGCCGGGCAACATCCAGAACGAGGCATGCATGCCCTCGGCGTGCTCGTACTTCAGCCGCGCGGCGAGCACCCCGTAGGTGAACGTGTGGGAGTTCTGCGTGCCGAACTGGGCGTTGAAGTACTTGCCGCTCGGGCAGATTTTCCCGCTCACCGCCGGCGTGGTCGACGGGTCGTGCGCCACCCCGATCACCGCATAGCCGTCGTGCACGGTGCCCATGTCCGCGGTCGCGCTGGCGCAGGTGCGCCCCGCGTACGCCCCGGTGGGCAGCACGGTCCAGTCCGAGCCCAACGACGTGCCGTCGAAATCGTCGCCCCATACCAGCTTCCACGGTGAGGAGCTCACCGAGCCGGTGGTGATGGGGCCGTTGCCGCTGTCGCTGGTGGCCCGGTAGCTCGGCGCGTTGGTGTCGGAGGACGCGGACACCTGGAAGACGAACTCGCCGTCCTTGTCTTGCTCACCGGTGGCCGCCGGGGTCCACTTCTCGCCGTCACTGCTGCGCTCGACGGTGACCTTGGCGCCGGGCTTTGCCGGCTGGAACGACGCCACCCCGGGCATGAGCTGGTGGCCGCCGGCGTCCTGCCCGATCGGGGGTCGCAGCACCAGTTGCGCGGGGTCATTGACCATCGTGGGAGGGCTCGTGGCCGGCGCGGCCGAGGCTGCCGGACTCGCCGCGGTGACTACGGGCGGCGCCGATGCGGCGTGGTTACCGCCGGCCGCGCCGCACGCGCTGACCCCAACCGCGGCCAGGGCCAGCGCGCCGAAGGTGCCGAGCATGCGGACCCGCAGCCGGGCCGGTCGGGTGGCCACTACTTCTGGGACACGTGGACCCAGTCCACGCTCATCGCCTCGGGCAGCTTCTTGTTGTTCATCTTGGGCACCTCCCAGTCGGAGGTGAGCAGGCTCAGCAGCACGCTCTCCGGGCGGTGGGAGATGCCTTCGGTGATCCGCTGGGTCACCTTGCCGTCCACCGAGAAGATGTACGCCGTGGGCGTCCACTCCACCGCGTAGGTGTGGTATCCGCCGGACGGCTTTTTGCTGCCGATGACCGAGGTCGCTTTCGCCGCCCGGCCGCCGATCTTTTTCGCGGAGCCGTCCGGCTGTGGCGAGTAGACGTAGCTGTAGATGCCCGCCTTCGGGTTGCCGAAGGCGTCCCCGAAGTACTCCGCCGCGTCGACCTCGACGCCCCGGTAGCCGGGGAGGTCCGCGCTGGAGGTGCCGACCACAGGGGCTGCCGCGGAGGGCAGCATCCAGAACGCCGCGTGCATGCCGCGGTCGCCCTGGAACTTGATCCGGGCTTCGAACTTGCCGTAGAGGAAGCTCTTGGTGGTCTCGATCTGGCTGTTCAAGTAGTGGGTCGGGCAGGTCGAGGTCTTCTTCTTCGACGTGTCCACCGCGGCGCCGATTTTGGCCTCGCCGCCGGACACCGTGGACATTTTCTTCGTGGCGACCGCGCAGGTGCGACCGGCGTTGGCCCCGGTGGGCAACACCTTCCACTGCGAGGACAAGGAGGAGCCGTTGAACTCATCGGCCCAGGCCGGCTGGTAACTGCTCGAGGCAGCCTGCGCGCCGTCGCTGCCGTGAGCCATCACGGCAACCGCCCCCAGCGCCGTCGCCGCCGCCGTGGCTGCGCCCACCAATTTGACGTTCAAGTGTCCTCCCCGTGATCACAAAAACCTCCGCCAGGGTACGGGTGCAGACCTGTCGCGTTGCGTTCTTCCGGCTTCCGCGACCCGCGCGTTACCCGACTACGCTGCGGAGATCATGACCACCAGACGGGGGCCGGCCGGCCGGACGTGGCAGGCCCGGTCGGGGCCGGACACCCCATCGCCGGCCAAAGCCGACGAACCGCCCGCGGGGGGACCGCGCCGGCTGGACATCTTGCTACCGGGTGCCCGGGCGGTCCCCGGGTCGAGCGCGCATGTGAGTTCTCTCAGCGAACTGACGCCGGCTCAGGCAAAGCAGCGCTGGGACGAGGTCGAGGTGCACGCGCCCTCGCTGGCCGCGCTACGCCAGGCGCTGCCCTGGTTGGGCCTGGCCGGACGTACCCGACGTCTGGTGGTCCGGGTGGCGGCGACCGACCGCCCGGAGTTGCTGCGGGTGCCCGCCGCGGTGGGCCGTCGGGTGCCCACCACCGCGGAACTGAGCCGCGCCGAAACCGGCCTGCACATCGGCGTCGAGTTGGCCAAGCACACCGAGGTCGCGATGATCGCCCGTGCGGTGCTGGACGCCGGATTGCCGGCGTTCTCGCGTACTGCGGGACTGCGCGTCGGGTTGACCGGGCCCGAGGCATTGGTCTGGGCCGTCGGTGATCCGACGGTCGGGGCGGCTCTCGGCCCGGTGGACCCGGCCCTGCCGGCCGCTCACGACGTGCTGGTCGGCCCGAACACCTTGCATGTGGATCCGCGGGTGCCCCGGGTGAGCGGCGGACTGCCGCCGGTGGACACCGTGTTGTGTGCACCGCGCGGGTTCTGCGCAGCCGGGCCCGAGGTCGCGCTGCTCGACAGGGACGGCACGCTGCGCTGGGCCGATGCCGAACGCCGGATCGAGTCGTGGACCGGCCTCACCGAGAACGACATCGCGGCGCTGCGTGCGGTGCGCGCGGTCCGGGTGGCGGACGGTCTCGATCCGCGGGTGGTCGCGCAGCTGTGCTGTGCGGGCATCCCGGTGTGCGCCAAGGATCCCGGACTGGACGCGGCGCTGGGCTTGGAGCTGACTGCTCGGCTGCGCACCCTGGACCCGGACGCGCTCGCCGACCCCATCGACCGGGAGTCCTGGTCGATCGATACCCGGCGGCTCGCGCTCGCCCGGTTCGCCCCGGCCGCCCGCTGGGCCGCCACCGCTGCGGCACTCGGCGTGCCGACCCGCCCGAAGCCCACGGTCAGCGTGCTGGTGGCCACCCGACGCACCGCGCTGCTGCCCTTCGCCCTGGCCCAGATAGCCCGACAGGACTGGGCAGATCTGCAGGTGGTGCTGGTCCTGCACGGGCCAACCGCGGCCGATCCCGTGGTGGCCGACGCCACTGTCGGGTTTCCCCGCCCGCTGCAGATCGTCGAGGTCGGCGCGGACGTGGTGTTCGGTCGGGCCCTGAATATCGGCCTCGATCACTGCGCCGGGGACCTGGTCACCAAGTTCGACGACGACGACTGGTACGGCCCGGCGCACATCACCGATCTGGTGCAGGCACACGAACACAGCGGCGCACTGCTGGTCGGCTGTGGTGGCTATTACGTCTACCTGGCCGGCCCGGACGTCACCATCCGCTGGACGCACGTGCCCACCGAAGCCGCCACTACTTGGGTGCACGGCGGCACGATCCTGCTCGAACGCGCCGCGCTGCGTGCGTTGGGCGGATTCGCCGCGGTGCCGGTGGGCGAGGATGCCGTGCTGTTGACCGCGGTGCGCACCGCGGGCGGTGCCATCTACGGCATCCACGACCTCGGGTTCTGTTACTTCCGCGGTCGCGACCACACCTGGATCCCAGCCGAGGGTGACACCCGGTGGCTGGACACCGACGCGGTCAAGCTGCCCGGCTTCGCCCCGCCGCCGCAACTTGACCCGATGCCGCACCCGTGGCGGTAGCCGAGCTCAGCGCTGTCGAGTAGCCACCAGGGCCAACGCCGGGCCGTTCAGGTGGCCGGGGTCATCGAACGCGATCGCGTCCACCGACCAACCCACCCGGGCCAGCCCGGCCAACAGATCCGCCCGGCTCAACCAGTTGCTGTACGCGGCATTGCCGCCACAGAAAGCGGAGGACTCCAACGCGTCGCCGTAGACGTAGCGGTGCAGGGTGTACTCGAAGCCGTCCACCTCGGCGGTTGTGGTGTCCTCGAACTTGGCGGCCAACGGGGGCTTGGCCGCCGTCACCTCGGCGTCCCAGTAATGGGTCCACAGGAATAGCCGGTCGGCGATCGCAGCGGTCAGCGCGAGCGTCTCCATCGGCTCGCGCATGTGGTAGAGCACGCCGCTGGCCAGACACAGATCAAAGTGCCCATCGGGTTCGCGCAGGTAGGCCATGAAGTCGCCGAGCAGGAACCGGGCGCGGGAGCCGGTGAGTTCCTTGGCCACCAGGCATTTCAGGTAGGCCCGGGTGTTGCCCTCCACGGCGAGCACATCGGCGCCGGCGGTGGACAGCAGGTGACTGTGACCGCCCTCCAACGGGCCCAGTTCCAGCACCCGGTACCCGTCCACACCGCCGAACTGCTCGATCGCCCAATGGATCCGGGCGTCATCGAACAGCCCGACCCGGCCAGCGCTTGCGCCCACCGCAGCGGGCAGTCGGGAGGACCACTCGCCCTGAAAGATGTCCACCGCACATTGGGCGGAGGGGGCGGTGTGCACGTAGGCGTCCAAGACGGCGGGCGGACCGGCGGGGCGCTTTGCAGCCGCGTTCTTGGGACGTGTCGACTTCGGTACCGGGCGCGGGGCCGGGTCGAGTTTCCTGGCCAGCCGGCGCCGCGCACCACGCAGCACTGCGGGTACCCCGCCGGCGCGCAACGTCGCCCGCGCGGTGCGCAGTGCGGTGATCATGCGTGCCTCCACCCCGACGGTCAGGTCGAACGAGTATCGCTAACCGGTTCCGGCCTGTCTAACACTCCGTCAGGGCGGGGCTGACCTCCCGTCAACGCCGCAAAGCGATTGCCCTGCGGCGCAGCCGGCCGGCCCGGCGACGAAGGACACGTAATCTGCGGGCCGGGGTGCGCAGCGCCTTGCGGAGCCGCACCGGTGCGGATGCCTCCAGTTGCGCGACCTTCGCGCGGCTGCTCGCCAGTCGCTTCTCGGCGCGTTGTGTTTTGGCCCGGGAGGTGGCGAGTGCGGCCTCAGCCTGCGCCTGCCGCCGTTGCGCGCGCCGCCCGGCGCGCCGCTCCCAGGCGAGCTGCCCACGTAACGACTGCGTCTCGGCGACCGCCGCGGCCAACTGTTCCTCGCGGGCACCCAGGCCGCCGGGGGTATCCCACAATCTTGCTGCGGTGGCGATGTCACCGCGGGGTTCGATCATCGAGATCAGCTTCGCGGTATCGGCGTCGCCGACCACGTGCTGCAGGCCCGCCTCGGCCGCGACCAGCTCGTGCCACCGCGCCTCGGCGGCCTCGGCCAGGCCCAACGGTTCGGCCAGCCGCCCCAGTATCTGACGGATCGTCGTTCCGGCACCCCATGGGTGCGCGCAGCGGTTGACCACCACTTCACCCGCGAACAGGAACAGTGCACGCAGCGCGGCGAGTTCGGCGTCCACCCCGGTGCGGGCCCGCCATTCGTCGTCCACCGCGACCAACTCGTCGTCGGGGGTGAGGATCCAATTGCCGGGGTGCGCGTCCAACCGGTCCGGTTGCCACATCGGCACGCCGGTCCGGGGCAGCAACGGGTGTGGTTCGGCGTCGTCCGGCACCACGCTCTGCCCGACCGCGGCCGCGTCGTACCACCGATGCAGCTGCCGGTGCAGTTCGGCCTCATCGCCGTCGTGCAGCGCGTCCAGCAGTAGGGCGTCCATCGGACGGCCGGGGATCAGCGACGAGGTTGCCTCGAGCCGCTGGGTCAACCAGTCCATGGTGTGGGTGTGCGCGTCGCCGCGGGTGCGGAACTGATCGTCGAGACCAAGCGCCCGGGTCCGTCGGAACTCGGTCAGCCGAGAGTTGTTGATCATCCAGGCCAATGCATCCTCGGTGTGCGCAGCAATCGCCTCGGATGTGCGGGCGCACACCACCAGGAAGCACGGCGCGGTGGACAGTCCCATGCCCTCCTCGATCAGCACGCGCTGGAAGCGGCGGCCGGAGACCACAGCCTCGCTGCCCCGGAATGCTCCGTCCAGCGGGTAGCGCACGAGCTTGTCCACCACGTCCACGGCATCCGGACGGTCGTACACCGCGGCGTCGAGCACCACTCGCGGCAACTTGTAGTCCGGGTACGGGGCGAACCACCGGGTGGCGGTGAGGCCCTGCTCGGCGAACATCGCGGTCAGCCGGCGGGCGGTCCAGGTGCGCGGCCCGCGCCGCTGCAGCGGATAGTCGGCCATGCCCACCCACGGGGTGTTGTGGTGGTCCTCGTGCCGGCCGACGAGATAGCCCAATCCCAACTGGTTCTCGATGGCCACCACCAGCACGCCGCCCGGCGCCAGCGCGTCCGTGGCCGCGCTCAGCAGTCGCGCGGGACCGGCGGGGTCGTCCTTGGCGGTGTACTCCAGCAGTCCGCAGATCAGCACCAGATCCAGGTCGCGGACGTCCGCGATGCCCTCCTCGGCGCGACCGTCGACGATCTGCACGTTGGGCAGGTCCGCGCAACGAACCCGGGCCGCGGCCGCGCGGCTGCGCACGCCCTCCACCCCCAGCACCGACGCGCCGCTCTCGCCCATTGCCCGCGCCATCACCCCGGAACCGCAGCCCAGATCAGCGATACGCATGCCGGCGTGCAGCCGCAACGGGGCGAGCAGACCCAGCCGTTGCGGGGAGAAGTGGTAGGCCAGTTCCCAGCTCTGCCCGGCGTGCGTGGCCAACTCGTCGCAGCCCGCGCGGGTGTCGCTTGCGGCCCGCAGCACGGCCAGGACCTCGTCCTCGGCACCGTCGGCGTAGCGCACCGCGTCCGCGCCGGACTCGGTCGGCTTGCTCACGTTCGTTCCCCCGTCGTGCTTCCTCGACCCCGTGCCGAGCACGGTGGCCAGCCAGTCCCGGCTGTGCTGCGCGGTCATCATGCGCCGGCCCAGCACGAACTCTCGAGCTGACTCGGCGCGCAGTGCTGCGGTGTCCGGGTCCGCGAGGATTTCCGACAGAGCTGCGACCCAGGACGTTGGGGCGTTGTCGGTGAGACGGGCCAGGTGCTCAGTGCCTCGATACGGTCCCACGTCGGAGGCCACCACGGGCAGGCCCAGCAGCGCGTATTCGAGCAGTTTGAGGTCGCTCTTGGCGTGGTTGAACCGTGAGCTCACCAAAGGCGCGACCGCGGCGTCCCAGCGGCCGGTGTGGCTGCGCAGCCAGGCGACAAATTCCGGGTAGTGCCGGGCGTCCCGCGGGACGGGCAGTCGCGTGATCCACTCGTCGCCGTCGAACTCGGCGGCGACACCGATCACCTCCAGGGTCACCGGCCCGCCCACCTGAGCGGCCACCTTGTCCAGCACCGGTTGCAGCAGCAACAGGTCCTCGAGGTGAGTACGGGTGCCCATGTACACCAGGCGGAAACCCTTGTGGCGGGGGGGTTTGCGCTGGTCAGGCGTGACGGTCCAGATGCGCGGGTTGAGGTGGTTGGGCACCAACACCGACCGCGCACCACACCACGGGGCCAACCGCTCCGCCAACGCGGGTGTGCTCACCAGGACCGTGTCCGCGCTGCGCAGGCGGGTGCCCAGTTCGACGGTCAATCGCAAGAAGTCCCGCGGGTCCAGGTTGGTCCGCGGTTGGGCCTCCGGATCGATCAGGTCATCGTCGATGTCCACCACCAGCCGGGTGCCGGTGGCCCGCACCGCGGCCAATAAGGGCTCCGCGTCGGCCCCGAGCATGCGTTGCTGGACCAGCAGGACGTCCAGCCCGCGCAGCACCTCGTGATCGCGCAGTTCGCCCGCGAACACCTGGCGCACGGTGGCCGCGCCCGGTTCCAGTTGCGCAAAGCGGGCCAGGATGCGGATCTGCTCGCAACCCTCGTGGTGACCCTGCCGGCCGAGCATCACGTAGCCGACTCGGGGTCGCCGGGCGGCTCGGTGCGCGACTTCGGTGTAGCAGGCGCGATGTCGTTCGATGGCCACCTCGCTGGGCACGACAGCGCGCCGTGGCACCTCCGAGCGCAGCCGTTGCACCCGATCCGGGTGCAGGACCAGTTCGCGCAGCTGCTCGGCGGCCGCGTCGAGGTCGTCGGCGGGCAGCGCCAGGCCGGCGCCGAGCTCACGCACCCGGGCGGTGGCCTCACCCTCACCCAGCACCAGCAGCGGTACCCCGAGCGCCCACCACATGCGCGCGGGCGCTGACCAGGCATCTGTGGGGTCGGCGAGCACAAATCCAAGGTCCGGGTCTATCTCGTTGAGCACCCGGTGCAGCGCGCCGGGATTATTTGCGGTGTGCCCGATCAGCAGGTCACCGGGCGCGGCCGGGCCGACCCCCAGCGTGTGAAACTCCACCGCCGGACCGGTCCGCTCGGCCAACGTCCGCAGCCGCTCGACGACCCCCCGTGCGTCGACCGGCCACGCCAGCACGCGGGTCGGGCCGCCGCGCCGGGCCCGGCGCCGCCGCATCGCTTGCCCGGCCGGAGCCGCGGTGCCCGGGTCGAGCACCGCGACCCGCGCGTCGGCCACGGCTGCCGCGGCGTCCGGGCCGGGTGCGACCAGCAGGTCGGCGTGGACCTTGGGGCCGACCGGGAGCCGACTGATGCCGACCACGCACGGCATGCCCAGTCGATGGGCCAGGTCCACCAGCACCGGCGCCAGTGGCGCGGCGTTGTCCACGTGCACCAGTTCCGGATTCAGGTCGACCAAGAGCACCAGCAACGCGGCAGCGTCGAGCGGACCGGTGTGCAGCGCGACGACGTCCGTGCCGTCGTCATCGATCCGGGTCAACGTCGCGCCGTCGGAGTCGCCCGCCAGCAGGTAGGAAACCTGCACATGGGTCAAGCCCCGGGCGATGCGCCGCAGTGCCTCGGCGGTGTCCGAGGGTCCGGGCAGGTACAGCCGCCGCGGCAATACCGCGGACCGCGCGGCCAGTACCGCTGCCGACCCGGTCCGATCCGGCAGGCCCTGCCGATTGGGCACCGACGGCCCGGGCACGGGTGCGTCCTCCGTGCGCAGCGCCGCCACCCGGGTGGCTACCACGGTGCGCAGTCGGTGCATCGCGGACAACCTGGCCACCGTGGCCAGTGACAGGGTGGGTTCGGCGGCGGACCGCCAGGCGTCCAGGGCGGCCCGGCTGATCAGCACCACCCCCCGGTCGACCCGGTCCACCTCGACGGTGACCGGCCCGGCGGCCTGGCCGACCGCACGGGCGATCTCCGCCGCGCCGAGGTGCCCGCATCCTGCGAAGTCCGCGGCTCGGCTGTGCACGTCAGCGGCCACGATGCCCACCCCGGCCGAGCCCGCCAGGATTCGACGTAGCGCGGCCAACCAGCCGGGCCCGACCTCGACGTCTGCGTCGAGCAGCACCAGATCGCCCTGGCCGGCCTGCGTGGCGGCTTCGGCCGCGCAAACGCCGTGTCCGCGGGCGTGTTGGTGACGGATGATCCGCACCCCGTCTGTCCCGAAAATTACCGCGCGTTGGCAATCTGACGTGTAGTCATCGATCACCAGCAACGACGCACTCCGGGTGTGCGCGAGCACTGAGCGCCACGCTGCCGTGGTGGCCGGCCGGCGCGCGTCGACGATGATCGCCACGGTGAGTGCGGCATCCACCTCGGCCGTGCTGAGGTCGGTGTACGCCGGGTCGAGCGGCGCGATTGCTGCGTACTCCGGGCTCGCCGAATGCCAACCGGTGCTCACCCTCCGGCCTCGGTGCGGTCACGGGCCGCATTCGTCGCGCGTACCCGGCGCAGCACGGCGCGCGCCACTCGGCGCGCCCGCCGGGCGGCGGCAGCCGTCGCCGGGGTCGGCTCCGAAGCAGCCTGACCGGACGTGGCCTTACCGGTTCCGGTCTTCGCAGAGGGCGTCCCCGCCTCGAGTTGTTTGACGCGTTTCAGCGCACGGGTGAGTTTGCGTTCGGCATCGACCGCGGCCCGCCGGGCAGTGCGCAGTTCCTCGACCAGCAGGCTGTTGCGGCGGATCCGGTCCGCCGCCGCGGCGCGGTACAGCGCGAGCACGTCGGCCGGCGCGGTCCCCGGCGGGATCACCTCGGGGTCGTCCTCGGTCGGCGGGTCGAGGGTGAACAGATCGTGAATGCCGAACGCGGCGACCAACGCCTCGTAGGTCTCGCGGTGGCTGCCGAACAGTTGACTGAACGGCACCGGGTCCCGGAACAACGGCACCAGATCGCGGTCGCTGCGTACCCGGCGGCGTTGCAGGTCCGCGCGAGTATGCGCCAGGTCGTCGATCTGCGCGAACATCGAGTCCACCGCGAAGGCCCCGGTCATCCCCACCTTGGAGACCTCCAGGGTCTCCCGGTCGTCCTCGGCCTTGCCGTGGCGCAAATCGAGGACCGAGGTGTCGTCCGCACCCTCGAAAAATCCTCGTCGCACCGTCAACGCGATGGCCGGAGCGAAACACTGGGCCAACGTCTCGTCGGAGAAGTTTTTGTACATGCTCATCAGGGCATTGCGCTCGCAGAGGAAGCGCAGGTACCAGTCGGCCGTCTTGCCGATCGAGCCGTGGTGGCGGTGATAGACGACCGAGGTCGGCACATAGCGCACCCGGTGACCCAGCAGATTCAACCGCCAGCCGAAGTCCACGTCCTCGAAGAACATGAAGTAGCGGTCGTCGAAGCCTCCGGTGGACCGGTAGACGTCTGCGCGCACCACCATCGCCCCGCCACAGGCGAACAACATGTCGCGGGCGTCGTCCCACTGCCCCTCATCGGGCTGTCGAAAATCCCGCTGGAACCCGTTACCGGTCCAGAACAGCCCGCCGTCCACGAAGTCGATCAGCGAGCCGTCCCAGTTCAGGATCTTGCAGGCCACGCACGCGATCGTCGGGTCTGCCTCGAGCACCGCGACGGCCTCGGCCAGCCAGCGCGGGTCAGGTTTCGCGTCGTTGTTGAGGAACGCGATGTATTCGCCGGTGGCGTGCGCCACCCCGAGCGAACACCCGCCGCTGAACCCCGTATTGGTCGGCGAAGCGATCAATTCGACCTCGGGCGCGGCAGCGCGGATGCGCTCGATGCTGCCGTCCTCGGACGCGTTGTCCACGCAGAGCACCTGGACACGCTCCGCGGGCCAGTCCAACTCGCCCAGCGCGCTCAGACACGCGATGGTGTCCTCTGCGCCCTTGTAGTTGATGGTGACCACCGAGACCACCCCGGCCCGCGCTCGCGCACCGGTTCCCGCGGCTGCGGTGCTCATCAAGCCCTCCCGAGTTTGCTCGCCGTCAGCCGACCTCTGCGGTGGAGACTAAACCCGTCCCGGCGGGGGAGACAGCGAGCCCGCCTCATCTCCTGGTCAAGGCCAGCAGGAGCGCGAATATCGCCCGCAACAGGTACAGGGAGGCCTTGATCGGGTGCTGGCTCGGTGTCCCGCCCTGCCGGGGTCGCATGCTGACGGGCAATTGCGTCACGGTGAGGTTCGCTCGCGACGCCATCACCAACGACTCCACGGTGTCGCCCAGGTATTCCACCGGATAGCGCCGCGCGAACAGCGCAATCGCCTCGCGATCACAGGCACGGAAGCCCGACGTCACATCGGTGAGCGGACTGTGCGTAATGCGGGAGAGCGCCGAGGCGAGAATTTTCATGGCCCATCGGCGCGGGCCGTGCGCCGGGTAGTCACCCGTACCGGCGAAGCGGGCTCCGATGACGATGTCGGCCGAGTCCAGGGCGCGCAGCATGGCGGGAATCGCCGCCGGATCGTGTTGCCCGTCGGCGTCGACCTGAATGGTGACGTCGAAATCCCGTTCCCGGGCGTAGCGGTAACCCAACCGCATGGCCCCGCCGACGCCGAGGTTGTAGGGCAGGCGAAGCACCTCGGCACCGCAGTCGCGGGCAACGCGTGCGGTCGCGTCGACCGAACCGTCGTCGACCACGACGACCTGGCTGACCTCGGGCTGCTGTCGCACCTCCCGGATCACCCGAGCGATCGATGCCTCTTCATTCCAGGCAGGGATGATGACGAGGACCCGGCCGCGGTCATCCATGCTCGCGTTCACCCAGGGCATGGCGCAGCAGCGCGATCTCTTCGCCGAGGGTCCTGGTCTCCCCTTCCAGCCGGCTCACTTCCCAGCTGAGATGGACGCCGAGCAGCAACAGGAACGCGACCGCAAGGAACAACGCGAGGTTGGCGCCGTCGTACACCCCGAGTCGGTGGGCGATCCGATCGAACAATCCGGGGGCGAAACTGAACGGGGCCACGGCGATTGCGGTCACGATCCACAGCGCCGCGTACTTCTCCCGCAGGTGTGCACGGCGCAGCAGCTCGATCACGACGCCGGCCAGCGCCAGCGCGAACAGGCCCGTGACGATATGCCAATCCATCTCGTGTCCTTTCGGGCCGACGGAGTGCTCGCGGGAACCGGTGACGGAAGAACCATGCCACGGCGCTGCACCGTTCACGCCATGACGACCCGGGACGCCACGATGTAGTTGGCCACGGCCAAGGTCACCGCGGAGATCACCTTCGCGATCCGGTAGTCGAGCCCGAGGTTCGCCAACGACTTGACGATCACGAAGTTCACCCCCACGTTGGCGGCGAGCAGGAGCAGGTACTGGCGGGCTCGCCCGCTCTCCCGACGAAGCATCACCGGGGAGAAGACCCAGAGCCGCAGCAACGCGTAGTTGACCACGGCCGAGGTGAGGTAGGCGCACACCACCGATAGCCCCAGGGGCGCGCCGGCACCCGAGTGCAGCCCGACGAGTACCCCGAAGTCGACGCCGAAGCTGGCGCCGCCGGCGATCAGGTAACGAGCGTAGGACGACCGAGTGCCGCTCCTCGTCGCGCGCGCCGCCATGGGTAGAAGCGTCTGCCTCTCGCTCGGCGAACGGTGATCAAGGTCCGGTGTTCGATCCTACGGGGGTGACCCCCGGCGATCCGGTGAGCCGGTACAGGGTGAGCCGGCTGGTGCCGCGGACGAAGGCGCGGCCAGGACCCAGGCACGGTGCCGCGGGCAAGGGGCTGTCCGAGAGCACCCACCCCGGATGCAGCGCCAGCAAATGTGGATCGCAGGGATGCACGAACAGGGTGGCGGCATCGATCCGGGTCCGTTGCACCGCCGCCGGTCCCGGCTTGGCCAAGGGAACCCATTGGTAGTTCGTGTAGTTGTTCCAGGCCTCCTGCTGCCCGGGGAACAACCCGCTCATCACCGCGGCGTCGGGGTAATAGGTGACACCCGACAACGTCTCGACCCCGGCGGCTCGGGCCACCGAGGCCAACAACGGATCCCCGAACACGACGACCAACGGCGCGGGGTCGGACTGCTTGATTCGTTGCATCTGACGCACTATCGGATCGCGGTCGAGCGGACCCAATCCCCGGTACCAGGGATTGACCAAACCGAACGACCAGACCGAGTACGCGGCCAGGGCCGCAGCGGCCACCCGCGGGGCCCGCCCGGCAGCGAATGCCCCGAACCCGATAGCGGTGGGCAGCGCGAGCGCGAGGATGTGGCCGGTGCTGAGGAGGTCGATGTCCCACGGCAGGTGTCGGGCCGACCACCACGTGCACCACACGGTGAGCGCGACACCCGGGCCCCACACGGCGGGGTAGGAGATCCGGCGCGGTGCGTGTCGGCCCACGACGGCCATCAGCAGCACGCTGCCCAACCCGAGGGCCACCGGAGATCGCTTCGGTGTGCTTCGGGACAGCAGTGCGCCGCCGGCCCAGTCCGGCACCGGGAACAACGCCCAGCAGGCCAGGAAGGTCAGCGCGAGCACCAGCGCCAGCGCCGTCCAGCAGGCCGCCGTCCTGCCCACCCGCCACCACAGGGCCGTGATGACCGCGCAGCCCACCAGCAGCGGCAACGGGAACCATGAGGAACTGAGTTCGGACAGATTGCCCGGCAGATGCACCGTGTTTCCTGGCGTACCGGCCAACGGCGGGTTCAGCGGTGCGCTGAGCAATCGAGCCAATGAAGCCGCGCCCGCGACACCGATCCGATGGCCCGGGTACACCGTGTCCGCCGTGGCCCGGATCGCGGCCCGGCAGGTCAGGTACCACCAGCCCAATACCACCGCAGTGACGATCCCACCGGCTCCCAGAGTGATCAGCAGGCGGCGCGGGTCCGGGCGATGGCCGATCAGATGACCGACCACGATCGCCGCGAGAACGAAACTGATCTGGATCTGCCAGGGCGGATAAAGCAGCAGGGACATTGCGACGAACGCCGCGCCCGCTGCGCATCCCCACCACGCGGCGGACCGGGCGCACCGCGCCCGGCAACCCAGTAACAGGGCGAGGGCGGACAAGCTGCCCAGGCCGACGAATGACCCCGGGGTCGGGGAGGTCCACCACGCGTCGTACGGCGCCATGGTGATCACCACGGCGACCGAAGCGGATATCGCTCGGCCCAGCGCCAGCGCCATCGACAACGCGTAGAGGCCGAGCAGGCTCACCAGGTAGGGGAACCACCAGTGGTAGGCGAATCCCCGATGCACGCCGAGGGCGAAGTAGCCCCAGTCCTGGGGCTTGAACACCTCCAGGGCGTGTGGTCGAGGGCCGGCCTGGAGAACCGCGAGCTGATCGGTGCGGGTCAGCCCGATGTAAGGCCGATCCGGGAAGCCCTCGCGTACCGCTTCGATCTGGATCGGGGTGGTGTTACGCCACTCGTCGACACGGATCGGGCGCGGATGGCCGTGCAGCAGCGACCGGTCGTGTGTGCCGGGCGCCTGCATCACGCCAATCGAGGACCCGTTTAAGTCGGCGCCGACCAACACCACGAACAGCAACGCCGTGACGAGGGGGAACGCGTGGCGGCAACACGTGTGTGCCCAGAGCCGAAGCCGCCGTGTGCTCATCAGGCCCTTCCGAGTTTGCGTTGCCCGTCCGGCGACATTTGCCGTGGAGAGTAGACCCGTCCGGGCCGGGGAGTCAGCAAACCTGGCACGATCGGGTGCTCGGAGCCCGGTCGGAGGTGAGGACGCGGTGGATGCAGGAGAGGGTGGCACCTATGTGCCCGGGTACTTCGAGACCCGGCTGGCCGCCAATCCGGCGCGCACCGCAGTGTGGCGGCACATCTGTGACTACCTGCAGCGCTACATCCGCCCGGACGCCGCGGTGCTCGAGCTCGGTGCGGGTTGGTGTGACTTCGCCAACAACGTGCGGGCCGCCCGGATCGCCGCCCTGGATCTGGACGCCACCGTGTTGCGCGCGGCCGCACCGCACGTGTCCGCTGTGGTCGGGAACTGCGCGGACCTGTCCCACTTCGCTGATGGTTCGTTCGATGTCGTCTTCGCCTCGAATCTGCTCGAGCATCTGGACCGGCCCACCTGCAACCGAGTGCTCGCCGAGGCCCGCCGGGTGCTCATGCCGGGCGGATTGTTGATCCTGCTGCAGCCGAACTTCCGGCTGGATCCCGGCGGGTATTTCGACGACTTCACCCACGTGTCGATATTCACCGACCGTTCGCTACCCGACTATCTGACCTGCGAGGGTTGGACGGTGCGCGCGGTGCATGCTCGCTTCCTGCCGTTGTCCATGCGCTCCAAGGGAGCTGGGCTGAGCTTCCTGGTGCCCTGGTACTTGCGTTCCCCCGTCAAGCCGATGGCCGGTCAGATGCTCGTCGTGGCCTCGGCCTGACGGTGTCTCACGCCCGCAGGTCCGCCGCCCTGTTCGCGGTCGGCTACCTGTTGCTGGGGATGGCCTGGTTGGGCTCCAACCCGCCGGGCGCGGCGCCGGACGAACCCGATCACCTGGTGAAGGCGTTGGGCGTGGCCCGGTTCGACATCGGCGCCAAGTACACCGGGGCACCGCTCGGGCCCGGCGTGGCCGGACGACGCAACGCCTCGCTGGCCCGGGTGGTGGAGATACCGGCCCGGCTGCAGCCGACCGGATACACGTGCATGGCGTTCAAGCCCGCGTTGAGTGCCGGCTGCCAGCACAAGGTGCACGCGGCCACGTCTACCGCCACGGTGGCCGCGGTCACCACGGTCGGGGTGTACCCGCCGTTCGTGTATTTGCCCGCCGGATTGCTGGCCCGCGCCGCACACTCCCCCCCGGCCGCGTTCCGCCTGGCCCGGCTGGGCTTCCTGCTGGTCTCCAGCCTGCTGGTGTTCGCCGCCGCCCGGCACCTGTGCCGATGGGTCGGGCCGCGCCACCTGCTCGGATTGAGCGTCGGGCTGACCCCGGCGGTCGTGTTCACCATGGGTTCCTGCACCACGAGTGGGGTGGAGATCACCGCCGCTGCCGCGGTGGCCGCGGTGGTGCTGGTGGCGTTGCGTCGGCCGGAGTCGTTGGACCGGCTTGCCACCCACGTGACGCTCGCGGCGGCCGGCGCGACGTTGGCATTGAGCCGGCAGTTGGGCACCGTGGCGCTGGCCGTGCTGGTGTTGGTCGGAGTCCTCGGGCTCGGCCTGCGGCACAGCCTGCAGCGGGCCCGGGCCCGACTGCCGATGTTCGCCGCGACCGCGTCGGTGTTGGCCGCGGCGGCACTGGCCGCGGTGGTCTGGGAGGCGCGCTACGACCACCCGTCAGACACCGGATCGCTGCTGTCCGCATCGGCGGGCCGTCGGTTCGGTGGGGTGTTGGTAGGTGCGGTGAACTCCGGCGTCGGTGACTTCGGCTGGCTGGATACCCAACTGCCCACGGTCTGGGTCGGACTGTGGTTGTGCGCGATTGCTCTGCTCGGCGGGGTGGCGGTGCTGCTGGGCTGCCGTCGGGACCGCTGGGCCCTGCTGTGCACGGCAGCACTGACCGCACTGGTGGCCTATGTGGTCTACGCGACGGTATTCGCTCCGCTGCCGGCGGCGTTGCAGGGCAGGCACCTGTTGC
Source organism: Sporichthyaceae bacterium (assembly GCA_036493475.1). Taxonomy (NCBI): domain Bacteria; kingdom Bacillati; phylum Actinomycetota; class Actinomycetes; order Sporichthyales; family Sporichthyaceae; species Sporichthyaceae bacterium. The sequence goes on from DASXPS010000124.1 coordinate 67,502, forward strand.
CCATGCTGATGTTCCCGCTGTTGTTGAGCACCGCCGTGGTCGTGGAACGGTTGCCGACGCTCGGCCTGGGTGTTGAGCTGCGTGGGCTGCTGCTGGTGATTGCACCGGCGGCGGCGGCCGTGCAGTTGATCGCACTGTGGTGCAACGCCCGCCGTTACGCGGTCGGGGTCAACGGGCCGTTGTGGTTCGTTGGGTCCTCGCAATGGCACCCCCCCGGCGGATGGGCCCCCTGGTTCACCCTGGGGGCGGCCGGCGCGCTGTTGTCCGTGTGGGTAATGATCGGGGCCGCCGGGCACGGGATCGCGGGAGCAGTGGATGTGGAACGGTAGAACGTTGTCCGTGGTGCTGCCCACCTACAACGAGAAGGACAGCATCGCGGCCACCATCCGCGACTTCGATGCACTCGGCATCGTCGACGAGATCCTCGTGGTGAACAACAACGCCGCGCCCGGCACCTCCGAGGAGGTGGCCCGGACCGGTGCGCGCGAGGTGCACGAAACTCTGCAGGGCTACGGCGCGGCCATCCGCCGCGGCCTGCGCGAGGTGAACACCGACCTGATCTGCCTGTGTGAGCCCGACGGTACCTTCGTCGCCAAGGACCTGTTGAAGCTGCTGCCGTTCACCGACGAGTGCGAATTCGTGCTGGGTTCACGCACGGTGTCGAACTTCATCTGGGACGGCGCCAACATGGGTTGGTTCCTGCAGTGGGGCAACTGGGGCGTGGCCAAAATCGTCGAGTTGCTCTACAACACCCCGTCGCTGTCCGACGTCGGCTGCACGTTGCGGGTGCTGACCAAGCAGCGGGCCGTCGAGATCGAGTCGATGTCCACCTTGCACGGGTCGGCTTACGGGCTGGAGATGATGTTGCTGGGCGTGGCCCGCAGGGCGCGCATCGTGCAGGTGCCGGTGAATTACCACCCGCGGGTGGGCCGGTCCAGCGTCACCGGAGACCTGAACAAGACCATCCGGTTGGGGCTGCAGATGGTCGGACTGGTGCTCCGCACCCGGCTGCGGGTGCGGCAGATCCGTAATCAATGACGTGGCGTCAGGCGTCTGCGGTGGTGGGGGAGTTGAATACCCAACGGCGGCACGCCCAGAAGCGGAATACGGTGCCCAGCACCAGGCCGATCACGTTTCCGGAGATGTTGTCGGCCAGGTTGGAGTGCAACCGCATGGCGTAGTGCGACCACGCCAGGCAGCTCAACGCGATTAACGAGCTGGACGAATAGACAAGCAAAAAGGTCCCGAACTCGCGAGAGATCTCGGTGCGGCGCCGGTCGCGAAACGTCCACCAACGGTGCCCACCCCAGGCCAGCAGGGTGGCGGCGGAGGTCGACCAGACCTTGGCCCACAGCGGCAAGGCCCATAGCTCGTCCTCGCCCACCGCGCGCACCAGGTTGAATCCACCGACGTCCACCAGCACCGCGAGCACGCCGACACTGACGAAGCGCACCAGTTGGACCAGAACCCGCCGGTCCGCCGTGGGCAGCCGGCGGCGCCAGGTGTCGGGAAGTTGGCGATAGCCGACGGCCGTGGTCACGCGGGCAGCCTCAGATTCGCCGCAGGGTCCGCATTCGTCTTCCCCGCTGATGCTCGGCCAATCCGCCGATGGGTGGCGGACTCGCGGCCCCGGGATCAGCGCGGGTCGCCGATCCGGACACGCCCGCCGCCACCGGTGCCGGCCGGCACGGTGTGCACCTCATCGGCGAGGGCTGCGCACAGCTGCTGCGCCCAGGCGCGCGGCCCGCCGTCCTCCGGCAGCGCGCACCCGGCACGCCGCAGGCCCCGGGTCAACGCGACCAACAGCGCAGGGTCCGGCCCGTGCCCGGCCATGTCCGCGGTGCCCTCGGCCAGGGACGCCGGGTATTCCGCTATCCACCGGGTGCCCGGGTGGGTGAGCTTGTAGGCGGCGGCCAGCAGGCTCGCGGCCGGGCTGTCCGCGGTGCTGTGCAGCACGCGGTATGGGTCCTTGTGCGTCTGCCGCCCAATGAATTCGTTGCCCTGCCGCCAGTACCGGTTGGCCCAGGCCCAGGACTCAGGATCCACATCGGCGGGTTCAACCCGCAGGATTGACTCGACGAACGGCCGCCAGATCGCCCGCAGGGTCTTGTCCTGCGCAGCGCCCGGTCCGGTGGCTGCACAGATCACGTCGACCACCGCGGCTGCGTCCCGGATGTTTTCCGCCACCTGCACCGCGGCCGGATGCATGCTCGGCGGGGTGAGGCCGGCCAGCACCAAGGTGTGCGCCAGTCCTTGGTTGAGCCGGCGGTAGATGATCGACTGCAGGTCGCGGTTGTGGATGTCGGCGAGCACGGTGGCGTGCTGCTCGGGGTGGGCGAACAGGAACTCGTTGATGAACTTGCACTGCCCGCGCACCATGTGCTTTGCCGCGCGCCGTTGCCAATGTCGTTGGGGGTGCAGACGCTCGATGCGCTCGATCACCTCCAGCCGCTCGGTGACGCTGAACTGGTAGGACAGGTGCGGGCGGGACAACGATCCGGGTCGCACCGAGCGGTAGTAGACCGCGTGCGCGTCGATCGGGCAGACGCTGATCGACAAGTCGTCGTGCTCGAGGAAGAACGAGATGTAGAAGGGGATGTCCTCGCCGCTGCGCAGCGCCGGATCGAAACCGATCGCCCGTGCCCGTTCCGTCGGCATCATCTTCCCGACGCTGTAGGTCAACGCCAGGATGAGCTCGCCCGGGCTGAGCCGACGCCCGGCCAACGACAGTTGCACCGACAGCCGGTTGGCGTAGTTCGGCGGACCGCCGTCGACCACGTCGGCCATGTGGCCGAGCCCCACGGTGTCCGGAGCGCTGGACTCCAGCAATGCGGCCAGGTAGTTCGGCGAGACGGTGTCGTCGTCGTCGATGAACGTGACGTACGCGCCGCGCGCCATGTTCATGCCGATGTTGCGTGCCCGGCCCAACCCCGCCGCCTCGCACCGCGCCCGACGGACGGCCAACTGTGGGTACTGCGCGCGGATCTGATCCAGCACCACGTCGGTGTCGTCCGCGGGGCCGTTCTGCACCACGATGACCTCGAAGCGGTCCAGCGGCAGCGTCTGACGGGCCAACGAGTGCAATGGACGCGCGATCGTCCCGGCCCCGCGGTAGGTACCCATGATCACGGAAACCGCAGGTGAGCGCACGGACCCATTAACGCTGAGCCGGCCACACCGTCACAACTACTCGTGGGTTAACTGATGCCGGCGGGCGGTTGGCAACGGGCCCGGAAGCCTGCACCCTCGAAGCCGCGGTCGCCGCAGATCGACTTGTAAGGTGTCGCGATCCATGACCAGTGGGACGGCTGTGCTTTGACATGACCAGTTCTTGGACAGAACGGGAGTTTCCGGACGCCGCCTTGGTGGTAGCGCCCACGGCCGAAGCGGGTGCTGTATTGGCGGTGGCCTTCGACGACGTGGCGATGATCACGCTCGATAATCTCGATGCGCTGCCCGCGGCGCTGGCCAATTGCGGGTGCGCCGTGCTCACCGGCGTACCCACCCGCGGCGGTCGGTTGGCCACCGTGATGTCCACGTTACGTTCCCGCGGACAGATGGACGTTCAGGTGATGGTGGATCTGCGCGGTCCCGCAATTATTGATCTGCGGCGTGACGGTGCGCCGGCCATGGTCGGTTTCGCGCCGGTCGACCGGGTCGACGTCTACGGCATCTCGTGCCTGCGCCTGGTGCCCGATGCCGACCCCGATGCACTGCCGGATCTGCACGACGTGCTCGCCGCCGACGTGTCGGCCGCCGCGCCCAGCGCCACATTGCGGGTGGCCCTGGACCGCGCCGAGCGGGCTGAGGCCCGGATTCGGGAGCTGGCCGAGCAGGTGGCCGCGATGCAGCCGCCCACCGCCGGCGGGATCGGCGACCATTTCCCGCCCGCCGACCCCGGCGGCCGCCCGGTCGCTATGGCCGCGGCCGGCTTGTTGGCGGCCGGCGGCGCGGCCGCGGTGGTATTCACCGGTCGCGATCGACGCGGCGCGCTGTTGACCACCGGTGTGGGAGCGCTGTCCCTGATGCAGCTTTGGTACGCCCGGCGCACTCAGCGGCGCCTGATGCACGCCGTCATCCATGCCGGGCAGGTGCCCGAGGGGGCGTCGGAGGAGTTGTTGGCCAAGATTCTTGCCCAGCAAACCGAAATCCACCGCAACCTGGCGATCGTCACCGCCGCGGTGCAGGACACCGCCGCGGCGGTGGCCGCGCTGGCCGGCGGACAGCACCTATCGAATGTGGAGGCCAAGTGAAGGCGCTCGTGCTGGCCGGCGGCGCGGGCACGCGGCTGCGGCCGTTGACTCACACCTCGGCCAAACAACTGGTGCCGGTGGCCAACAAGCCGGTGTTGTTCTACGCCCTGGAGGCACTCGCCGAGGCCGGCGTGACGCAGGTCGGCATGATCGTCGGAGATACCGCGGCGGAGATTCGCGCCGCCGTCGGGGACGGCGCGCAGTTCGGCATCGAGGTCACCTACATTCCGCAGGCCGCCCCGTTGGGATTGGCGCACTGCGTGTTGATCGCCGCGGATTTCCTCGGCGACGACGAGTTCGTTATGTATCTCGGCGACAACTTCATCATCGGCGGCATCGGTCACCTGGTCGAGCAGTTCCGCGGCTCCGCGGCCGACGCACAGATCCTGCTCACCCGGGTCCCCGACCCCACCCAGTTCGGCGTTGCCGAGATCGACGAGCACGGCCAGGTCTTCCGTCTGGTGGAGAAGCCCAAGGAGCCGCGCAGCGACCTGGCGCTGGTCGGCGTGTACCTGTTCCGACGGGCGATTCACGCCGCGGTGCGAGCCATCACCCCGTCCGCGCGCGGCGAACTGGAGATCACCGACGCCATCCAGAAGTTGATCGACGACGGGCTGGATGTGCGCTCCACCCAGATCACCGGCTATTGGAAGGACACCGGCCGGGTGGAGGACATGCTGGAGTGCAACCGCATGGTGCTGGAGGCCACCGAGGCCGCCACCCGGGGCACCGTCACGGACAGCGAGTTGATCGGTCGAGTGGTGGTGGAGGCCGGCGCCGAGGTCATTGGTTCGCGCATTCTCGGCCCGGCGATCATCGGGGCCGGTTCGCGCGTGATCGACTCCTACGTGGGTCCGTTCACTGCGATCGCCGCGGACTGCGAGCTGGTGGATACCGAGATCGAGTACTCGATCGTGCTCGACCAGTCCCGGATCTGCGGGGTGCGGCGCATCGAGGGTTCGCTGATCGGCCGGGAGGTCGAGGTGCTGCCCTCCGACGGTCCGGTCAAGGCATACCGTCTGGTGCTGGGCGACCACAGCGTCGTCCGGGTTCGCTGAGACGGGAGACTTCGTGCGGTTGTTGGTCACCGGGGGCGCCGGGTTCATCGGCTCCCACTTCGTGCGCACCGTGCTCGACGGTCGGCTGCCCGGACTGGCCGGGGCGGGCGTCACCGTGCTGGATGCGCTGACCTACGCGGGCAACCCGGCCAACCTGGACCCGGTGCGCAGCCATCCCGGGTTCCGCTTCGTGCACGGGGACATCGCCGACCCCGCGGTGGTCGCCGAGACCGTGCCCGGTCACGACGTGGTGCTGAACTTTGCCGCGGAATCGCACGTGGACCGGTCCATCTCCGGCGCCGCCCCGTTCGTACGCACCAACGTGGTGGGCACCCAGGTGCTGCTCGACGCGTGCCTGGCGCATCGGGTCCCGCGGTTCCTGCAGGTGTCCACCGACGAGGTGTACGGCAGCATCGAGACCGGCTCGTGGACCGAGGGCCACGTGCTGGAGCCCAACTCCCCGTACGCGGCGTCCAAGGCCGCCGCGGACCTGCTGGTGCGCGCTTACGGGCGCACCCACGGACTGCACGTGAGCATCACCCGGTGCTCGAACAACTACGGTCCCTACCAGTTCCCGGAGAAGGTCATCCCGCTGTTCGTGACCAATCTGTTCGACGGCCGGCAGGTGCCGCTGTACGGCGATGGGCTGAACGTGCGCGACTGGCTGCACGTGGAGGATCACTGCCGGGGCATCGCGCTGGCACTCACCGCGGGGGTGCCCGGCGAGATCTACAACATCGGCGGCGGCACGGAACTGACCAACCGTCAGCTCACCGAGCGGTTGTTGACCGCCTGCGGGGCGGGTTGGGAGCGGGTGGACGCGGTGGCCGACCGTAAGGCGCACGACCGGCGGTACAGCGTGGACTGTTCGAAACTGGCTGCGCTGGGGTACACGCCGCGGGTGAACTTCGACGAGGGTCTGGCCGCCACCATCGACTGGTACCGGGACAACCGGTCCTGGTGGGAACCGCTGCGCGCCGCCGCCGCACGATGACCCGCTGGTTGGTGACCGGCGCGGGCGGCATGCTCGGCCGCGATCTGCAGGCCGCACTCGCCGGTCAGCAGGTGCGCGCACTGACCCGCGCGGAGTTGGATATCACCGACGCCGCCGCGGTGGATGCCGCGGTGGCCGGGGTGGACGTGGTGGTCAACGCCGCCGCGTGGACCGACGTGGACGGGGCGGAGACCGCCGCCGGTCAGGCCGCCGCGGTCAACGGTTTCGCGCCGGGTCTGCTGGCCGCGGCCTGCGTGCGGCACGGCACGCGTCTGCTCCACCTGTCCACCGACTACGTGTTCGCGGGCTCGGCGGACGGCGACCCTGCCTCCGCGCCGGCCTACCGCGAGGACGAGCCGATCAACCCGCGCACCCAGTACGGCATCGGCAAGGCGGCCGGAGAGCGTGCCGTGCTCTCCTCGGGCGGCTCCGTGGTGCGCACCGCGTGGCTGTACGGCGAGCACGGCCGCAACTTCGTGCGCACCATGCTGATGCTGGAGCGGGACCGGGAGTTCCTCGACGTGGTCGACGACCAGTGGGGCCAACCCACCTGGACCCGTGACCTGGCCGCCCGCCTGGTGGCACTGGGCACCGCGGAGATCTCACCGGGCATCTTCCACGTCAGCGGGTCCGGCCGCACCACCTGGTGCGGGTTGGCCCGCGAGGTCTTCGCCGCGGTCGGGGCGGACCCGCAGCGGGTGCGGCCGACCACCACGGACAAATTCCCGCGGCCCGCACCGCGGCCGGCGTTCAGCGTGCTCGGCCACGACGCCATGCTGGCCGCTGGGCTGGCCCCGATGCCGCCGTGGGCGGAGTCGGTCCGCAACGCCGTGCCGATGCTGCAGGAGGGGTGAGGTCATGCAGGTGCGCGAGCTGTCCGTGCCGGGGGCGATCGTGCTGACGCCTCGTCAGCACAGCGATGACCGCGGCATGTTCTGCGAGGTGTTCAAGGCCGAGGTGTTGCAACAGGCCACCGGCCGCGCGCTGGACCTGGCCCAGGCCAACTGTTCGGTGTCCCGCCAGGGGGTGCTGCGCGGCGTACACTTCGCCGACGTCCCGCCCAGCCAGGCCAAGTACGTGACCTGCCCGTCCGGGGCGATCCTCGACGTGGTGGTGGACATCCGGGTCGGCTCACCCACGTTCGGTGCGTGGGACGCGGTGCAACTCGACGACGTCGACCGGCGCGCCATCTTCATCGCCGAAGGCCTGGGTCACGCCTTCTTCGCGCTCAGTGAGTTGGCCACCGTGGTGTACCTGTGCTCCACCGGCTTCACCCCCGGCCGCGAGCACGGCATCAATCCGTTGGATCCGGCTCTGGGTATCACCTGGCCCGCGGACATCGCGCCGGTGCTGTCCGACAAGGACGCCGCGGCGCCCTCGCTGGACGCGGCGGTGGCCAGTGGGCTGTTGCCCACCTGGGCGGACTGCGTCGCGTGGGAGGCGAAGCTGCGCAGCACTTAGTGCTGCTGCCAGACCCGCACCCAATCGACCTTCATCGTTGACGGCAGGGTCGTCGGGTCCAGGTTCACGTGCTCCCAGTCCGAACTGAGCAAAGACAGCAGCAGGTACTGCGGTTGCTGCGAGACGCCCTTGCTGGTGCGGAACGTCTCGACCCCATCGAGTCGGAAGATGTACTCCGTCGGCGTCCACTCCACCGAGTACACGTGGTAACCGTTGGACGGCGTTTGGCCGGGGCCCAGCGCCGTCGTGCTCGTCGCGAACCGTTGGCCGTCGGAGACCAGGTCCTGGCCGGGCGTCTCGCCGTTGTTCCAATAGACGTTGTTCCCCATGGTGGGGATGCCCGACAGGTCACCGAAGTACTCGTTGACGTCGATCTCTGTTCCCACCGTGGCCGGGTCGCCGGGTTGGCTGCCGTCCGCCGGAAGCAGCCAGAACGCGCCGTGCTGACCGGGCGCGTCCTCGTACTTGATCCGGGCGGCGAACACTCCATAGGTGAAGGTCTGCGTGTCCCTGGTGCTGATCGCCGCGTCCACCGTGCCGGTGGGCAGGTCACAGTCGGCCGGCACACCCGCCGGGTCAAGGCCCACCTGCAGCGTCACGGCACTACCGGTAGCACCCGTTTGGTTATCGCCGACCACTGAGCACGTCCGTTTGCCGGTGTGGCCATCCGGCCCGATGCTGCTGAAGCTGTTGTCGGCGGCGTCGCCGTCGAAGTCGTCGCCGAAGGCGATCTTCCAGTTGGCGGAGGTCGCCTCGGCGGAAGCAATCTGGTCGCTGTGGGCCGGGGTGCTCACCGCGCGGAACGTGTACGGGCCGTTCGCGCCGACGGCATCCACGGCGAAGTTGAACGTCCCGTTCTTGTCCTGGGTGCCGTTGGCCACGTCGACCCATCCATCGGCGGTCTGTCGCTGGACCCGAACCGGGGCGTCCGGGCGGGCCGGGGTGAACGTGGCGGTGCCGGGGGTGAGGTTCTTGGTGCCGGACTGCGACTGGGCGATCGGCGCGACGCCCAGGCTGAGCACGGCGGCGGCGGCCCGGGCGGTGACGGTGACCGGATCGGAGTCCGCCGGGGCGTACTCGTGCTCGGTGACGGTGTAGTCCGGGGCGCTCACCCGGTACTGCGTCGGGTCGGCGGCCACGGTGACCGGGAAGGTGAACCGGCCGGTGCCGTCGGTATTCGCGGTCGCCACCTTGAGCCACTTCTTGCCCACGCGCACCTGCAGCTCCACTGGACGCTGCGCGACGTCGGCCGAACCCACGATGGCAACGGTCTCGCCCGGCAGCGCGGCACCCACAACCGAGGCGGGCAAGGTCGGCGTGGCGCCGGCTCGGGCCTGCGACAACGCCACCGGGCCGCTCACCACACCCACGGCCACCACGGCCGCCAGCAGCGTGCGTCGAAGGTTGAACATCGTGCTTTTCCCGCCCCCCGCGGTCGCCGGCCGGTGTCCGTCGGCCGACGTGGCTGGTTGGACGAGGGGCGAAGGTGTGCGGCCTCGCACGCACCCGGAAATGGCCCCATCGGATAGGTGTCGCCTCATCCGTACGGACGAGGACCGATGTGCGGGCGCCGGCAGGACTCACAGATCCGGGCCGTCTGGCTTAAGCTGGTGTCGTGTTTGACATCAGCGGGTGGGAGTTCCTGACCCTGGGCGCGCTCGGCGTGATCATCTTCGGTCCGGACCGACTGCCGAAGCTGGCGGCCGACGCCGGTCGGATCCTTCGCAACGTGCGCGTGTACGTGCACGCCGCGAAGGCCGACCTGACCAAGGACCTGCCCGAGTTCAACGACGTGAAGATGTCCGACCTCACCCCCCGCGGGCTGTTGCGCAAGACCATCGGCGACGAGGACCCGCTGGCGGATCTGGGCAAGGACCTGGACTTCCGCAAGGACCTGAACTTCGACGAGCTGCGCAGCCCGATTACCGGGGAGGGCCCGGCGCAGCGCCTCCCGGCGGGCGAAATACCGCCCTACGACAAGGACAGCACCTGAGTCACCACGGCTGAGCCATCCCGGCCACCCCTGGGCGACAAGGACAGCACCTGACGGTTAGACCGGCGACAGGCCCAGGGAACGTCCGGCCAGCCCGCGCGAGCGGGTGCCCAGTCGGTTGGCGATCGCGGTGAGCACGGTCGAGGCCGGCGCTGCCGGGTCGGCCAGTACCAACGGCAGCCCCTGATCGCCGCCCTCGCGCAGCCGCGGGTCCAACGGGACCTCGCCGAGCAGCGGCACGTCCGTGCCCAGCGTGCGGGCCAGGCCGTCGGCCACCCGCTGGCCGCCGCCGCGACCGAAGATCTCCAGGCGGTGCTCTCGCCCCTCGGGGGTGCAGTGCGGGCAGGGCAGGTAGGACATGTTCTCCACCACGCCGACGATGTGCTGGTGGGTCTGCGAGGCGATCGACCCGGCCCGCTCGGCAACCTCCGCGGCGGCCTGCTGTGGGGTGGTCACCACCAGGATCTCCGCGTTCGGCACGAGCTGCGCAATGGAGATCGCGATGTCGCCGGTGCCCGGCGGCAGGTCCATCAGCAGCACGTCGAGGTCGCCCCACCAGACGTCGGCGAGGAACTGCTGCAACGCCCGGTGCAGCATCGGGCCCCGCCAGACCACCGGGGTGTTCCCTTCGATGAACATCCCGATCGAGATCAGCCGCACTCCGTGCGAG